>CANMXH010000001.1 GCA_947501315.1 Caulobacteraceae bacterium
GCGACGGACTTTATCCCCGGTCGCAGCTGGATCCGACAGCTGTCGGGGGCCGAACAGCACAGCCGCCATGTTCAGTCCGCCATCCAGGCCGGCCGGATACGCCGGGCCTTCCTCAAGGGAACGGGGATGCAGCGCAACTGCGCCCCGCCCGCGGCACCGGGCTGGTTCCGGCCCCGGAGATAGGGGTTGGGGGTGGGGTGTGGGGTCAGGACGGTCCCGGGGGTTTCGACGTCAGGCCAGAGAGTAACCGGTCGGCGTTTTGGTCGCGGCTTTGCCCAACACCCCATACCCCACACCCAACCCCCTAGCCGTTCGACGTGTGCCGGGCGTGGAAGTCTCGCCGGAAGGCCTCGAACCGGCCCTGGGCGATGGCGTCGCGCATGGCCGCCGTCAGGGTCTGGAAGAAGGCGATGTTGTGCCAGCTCAGCAGGACCTTGCCGAGGATCTCATCGGCGCGGATCAGGTGGTGCAGATAGGCCTTGGAATAGTCCTGTGAGGCCGGGCAGGGGACGTCGGGCTCCAGCGGGTCCTGATCCTCGGCGAAACGGGCGTTCTTCAGATTGATCGGCCCGGCCCAGGTCCAGGCCTGGCCGTGGCGCCCGGCGCGGGTGGGAAGGACGCAGTCGAACATGTCGACCCCGCGCCACACCGCCTCGACCAGATCGACCGGCTTGCCGACCCCCATCAGATAACGCGGGCGATCAACGGGCAGCATGTCCGGTGCATAGTCCAGCACCTCGCACATGGCCTGATGGCCTTCGCCGACCGCGAGGCCGCCGATCGCATAGCCGTCGAAGCCGATCTCCTGCAGCCGGTCCGAGGACTCGCGGCGCAGGTTTTCGAAGGTCGAACCCTGCTGGATGCCGAACAGGGCCTGTGTCTCGCGGGTCCCGAAGGCCGCCTTGGATCGGGCGCCCCAGCGCACCGACAGCTCCATGGCGGCACGGGCGGCGGGTTCCTCGGCGGGCCAGCTGACGCACTGGTCCAGCTGCATGGAGATGTCGGCACCGATGCGGTCGGCCTGGATCTCGATTGACCGTTCAGGGCTGAGGACGTGTCTGGAGCCGTCGATATGGCTGGCGAAGGTGACGGCCTCCTCCTTCACCTTCGAGATGCCGGCGAGGGACATGACCTGGAAGCCGCCGCTGTCGGTCAGGATGGGTTTGGTCCAGCCCATGAATTTGTGCAGCCCGCCCAGCCGCTCCATCCGCTCCGGCCCGGGGCGCAGCATCAGGTGATAGGTGTTGCCGAGGAGGATGTCGGCCCCGGTCTGGGCCACCTGATCCACGGTCATCGCCTTGACCGTGGCAGCGGTGCCGACAGGCATGAAGGCAGGCGTGCGGATGTCACCGCGCGGCGTCTTCAGCACCCCGGTGCGGGCGCGGCCCTCGGTGGCGGTGATGTCGAAGGGAAAGGGCATCAGGCGGCCCGGAACAGCAGGCTGCCGTCCCCATAGGAATAGAACCGGTATCCGTCCGCCACCGCATGGGCATAGGCCGCCTTCATCGTCTCCAACCCGGCAAAGGCGCTGACCAGCATGAACAGGGTCGATTTCGGCAGGTGGAAATTGGTCATCAGCACATCGACGGCGCGGAAGCGGTAGCCGGGGGTGATGAAGATGGCGGTGTCGCCCTGGAAGGGCTGAATGTCGCCCTCGGGCGTCGTGGCGCTTTCGAGCAGCCGCAGGCTGGTTGTTCCGACGCAGACGATGCGGCCGCCGGCGGCGCGGACAGCGTTCAGGGCTGCGGCGGTGTCGGCGGAGACCTCCCCCCATTCGGAATGCATCCTGTGGTCTGCGGTGTCGTCGGCCTTGACCGGCAGGAAGGTCCCGGCCCCGACGTGCAGGGTCAGGGCATGGGTTGAGACCCCGCGCGCCTTCAGGGCCTCCATGAGGGCCGGGGTGAAATGCAGACCGGCCGTGGGCGCGGCGACCGACCCGTCCAGTTGCGCGAACATGGTCTGGTAGTCCGAGAGGTCCCGGTCGTCCTCGGGCCGCCTGGCCGCGATATAGGGGGGCAGGGGCATAACCCCGACAGCCCGGATGGCGTCGTCCAGTGCCGGGCCGGCGAGATCGAAGCGCAGGGTGACGAGGCCATCCTCGGCCTTGGCCGTGACCGTGGCGGTCAGGCCCTGGAACGTGACCCTGTCTCCGGCCTTCAAACGCTTGCCCGGCTTCATGAAGGCCGACCAGACCTCGGGCGCATCGCGGTGATGCAGGGTGGCCTCGACGGCGACGGTCAGGATCTCGCCCTCGGCTCCGGTCCGCTCGCGCACGCCGGACAGCCGCGCCGGGATCACCCGCGTGTCGTTGAACACCAGGGCGTCGCCGGGGCGCAGGAAGTCCGGCAGGTCGCGGACGATCCGGTCCTCCAGCGTGCCGTTCTTCACGACCAGCATGCGCGCGGAATCCCTCGGCTCGGCGGGGCGGAGCGCGATGTGGCTGTCGGGCAGGTCGAAGTCGAAATCAGCGGTCTTCATCAGGCGGGGCAATGGCCACGCGGGAGGGGGCGGGTCAAGGCGCTCCCAACGGCTGGCCGCTATCCAAGACGAGCCAATCCGAGCCTGCGGGCGGCGGCGGCACCCTGAACGGTGGCGTCCGGAGGAAGGCGCACGCCGTCGCAGACGATGCGAGCGACAAAGTCCCAGGTATCGTTGGCCTCGATCTCTCGTTCGGCTTCGGCCGGGAAAGAGGCGACCCAAGCCCCCGTGGGCCCAAACGCACTGTAGCCGAGGACTTTCTGAGTGCGGCGGGCGCAGTCGATCTCCAGTTCCGTCGTCTCCTGATCGATCGGCCCGTTGGGACTCGGGATCGCTTCCACATACACGCGATAGTTGGTGACTCTGACGCGGTCGCCGGATCGGTTTTTCGAGTTCTCGACGATGAAGTTGGCTGCTCTCGCGGTGCCAGCGAAAAGAGTATAGCCTCCATCGGGCAGTTGCCGGGCTTGGCCCTGGGCGGACGTGACAAAGACGGCGGACAGGGCTGCGCTCAAGAGTGAGGTCCAAGCGGCACTTTTCATGGATTTGTTCGCTAGCGATTGGAACGGATCAGCGCTCCTCTATAAATCATACGGCGGCGTTGGCCCAATCCGGTCGTTGACCCCAAGGCTCTGACGCGCCAAAGCCCCTCGAATGCTGCACTCCCTCGAAACCCTCGCGCGCGACGCCAAATCCTGGCCGTTCGAACAGGCCCGCAACCTTCTCGCCCATGTGCTGAAGAAGCGGCTGGACGATGCCGGGCGGACCGCCGCCAAACTGCTGATCGACGCCGGCAAGGCGGATGAGGCGCTGGCGACCTTCGAGGCGCTGCAGAAGCCCGTCATCTTCGAGACCGGCTATGGCCCGTCGGGTCTGCCGCATATGG
The DNA here is from genome assembly GCA_947501315.1 of Caulobacteraceae bacterium. Classification (GTDB taxonomy): domain Bacteria; phylum Pseudomonadota; class Alphaproteobacteria; order Caulobacterales; family Caulobacteraceae; genus Brevundimonas. Next base: position 3,365 of record CANMXH010000001.1, read on the forward strand.
GCACGTTCGGCGAGGTGGCACGCACGACCATGGTGCGCAACGCCTTCCGCGCCCTTACCGGTGACCACTGGCCGACGCGGCTGATCGCGTTTTCGGACGACATGGACGGCCTGCGCAAGGTGCCCGAGGGCATTCCCAATCCGGAGATGCTGGCCGAGGACCTGCACAAGCCGTTGACTGTGGTGCGCGACCCGTTCGGGACGCACGACAGCTTCGGGGCGCACAACAACGCCCGCCTGCGGGCCTTCCTCGATGGTTTCGGCTTCGACTACGAATTCCTGTCCTCGACCGAGCAGTACCGGTCGGGCCGGTTCGACGCGACGCTGCTGACCCTGCTGGACCGGTTCGATGCCGTGCAGGCCATCATGCTTCCGACGCTGGGAGAGGAGCGGCGCGCCACCTATTCGCCCTTCCTGCCGGTCAGCCCCATCAGCGGCCATGTGCTGCAGGTGCCGACCCTGGAGCGGAATGTGGAGAAGGGGACCATCGTCTTTGACGACCCCGATGGCGGGCGTACCGAACTGCCCGTCACCGGTGGCCATGTGAAGCTGCAGTGGAAGCCGGACTGGGCCATGCGCTGGACGGCGCTGGACGTCGACTATGAGATGTCGGGCAAGGATCTGATCGAGAGCGTGCGCGAGAGCTCGAGGGTCTGCCGCGCCCTCGGCGGCACGCCGCCCGAGGGCTTCAACTACGAGCTCTTCCTCGACGTCGAGGGCAAGAAGATCTCCAAGTCCAAGGGCAATGGCCTGACCATGGACGAGTGGCTGCGCTACGGCACGCCGGAGTCGCTGAGCTGGTACATGTTCCAGTCGCCGAAATCGGCCAAGAGCCTGCATTTCAACGTCATCCCGCGGGCCATCGACGACTGGCTGGCCTTCATCGAGGCCTACAAGACCCAGGAACCCGCCAAGCAGATCGATAATGCGGTCTGGTCGATCCATGCCGGGTCGCCGCCGACGCATACTTCGCCGGTCTCCTTCGCCTTGCTGCTGAACCTCGTCGCCGTGGCCAATGCCTCGAACAAGGACCAGCTGTGGGCGTATTTCGCGAAATACCTGCCTTCGGCCACACCCGCCAGCGAGCCGCTGCTCGACCGGCTGATGGGCCATGCCCTGAACTACTACGAGGACTTCGTCAGGCCGGCGAAGTCGTATCGCCTGCCGGAAGACAGGGAGAAGGCGGCCCTGCTGGACCTCGCGACGCGCCTGAAGGCCCTGCCGGCCGATACGACCGATGGTGAACTGATCCAGACCGAGGTCTATGCTGTCGGCAAGGAGCACGCCTTCGAGCCCCTGCGCGGCTGGTTCGGGGCGCTGTACGAGGTGCTGCTGGGCGCGTCGCAGGGGCCGCGCTTCGGCTCATTCGCGGCCATCTACGGCTTGCCGCAGACGATCGAACTGATCGAGGCAGGCGCGAACGGCAGTCTCGCCGGGGCCTGACCCCCGGGGGTGGCGGCGTGCATGGCGTTGACTACTGGCTGACCCAGAGGATCCGGCCCATCCAGACGATCTCGTTCCGGGCCAGGGTGCGGGTACCGTAGGCAGGATTGACGGAGGCGAGGGTCACGACCTGGGCCGTCAATGCCCCGATTTCCTTGGCCAGGGTCTCGCCGCCGGTGGTGCGCACCACCACCCGGTCGCCCTTGCGCACCTCCGTCGCCTCCCGATCGACGATGATCCGGTCGCCCTCCCGGTAAAGGGGATCCATGGAGTCGCCGACGATCCGCAGGCTCAGCAGGCTGTCCTTCGGCCGGGGCAGGTCGGTCTGTTCCCAGCCGTCTCCGACCGGCAGGCCCGCATCATCGAAATATCCGTCCTGTCCCGCCTGTGCCATGCCCAGGAGGGGTATGGCTGCAGCCCGTTCAACCCCATCACGGGCCAGGGCGGCAAACTCTCCGAGCGACAGCCCGGTCGCCGTGAGGATGCGGGTCAGGCTCTCGGTTGAGGGCCAGCGGGGGCGGGGCGGCTCACCGGGGCCGAACCGTTTGGACGGGTTGAAACTGGTTGCGTCCAGACCGGCTCGCTTGGCCAGTGCGGAGACGCTGAGTCCCTCGTGCCGGGCGAGGCTGTCGATCGCTTTCCAGAGCTGGGCATGGGAGAGGGGCATGGGGTCCGCCGCGGCTCACATCGGGCCGAGTCGGGGGCATCTTAGGAATGAATACCCAGGACCTCAATCCGGGAAAGCCTATTCCAGACCGGCGGCGCGCCGTTCCTGCCATGCCCAGAAGGTTCCGATGGCGATGGAAAGAAGAATGCCGGTGCTGGCCAGGTTGATGACTGCATAGAAGGCGGAAACCGGGGGGCGGATGTCGACCAGGGTCAGGATGTGGCTCATGACCGTCAATGACTGGAGAGCAGCGGTCCACACCGGCCACGCGCGCTCACTCTTCCATGCCAGGGCGATAAAGACGGCGAGCATGATGGCGTCGATCGCCATCAAACCCCACTGGGTGCCCCCTACGGCACCGTCATCCTGAATCAAGAGGGATGCAAACCAGGCAAGTACATATCCGCCGGCTGCAATACGCTCAGGCTCATCACCCTTCAGAAAAGCAAAAGCGACAACCAGAAGAGTAAGGCCAGCCCCGACCTGGGTCGCCAGCGTGTCAAACATAAAACCGCCCCCATGCCTGATGGCATGGGGGCGATAGTGCAGCGAGTCTGAGCAGACCGGAATGACCGGCTTGCGATGTTACAGTGAATTAAACCGCGCGGAGGCGGCTGGCGCGAGGCTGTTCGTCGGTGTTGTTCAGAGCAGCTTCTGCCGGCTTGTTCATGTGGCCGATCGCATAGACACCGAAGCCGTGGCGGCGATGATCCTTGGCCAGTTCTTCGTGGCAGGCGACGAGCGCGTCGCGGGCGGCGGACATGGCGGCGATCGCTTCCATGGCCCGGGCCTGCGAGGCGGCACCCGAGACGGCCGTAAGGTTGAGCGCGGTACGGGCACCAATCATGGTCTGGATCAGCGTGGTGGTCCGGGCGATGGCGGCGTCCAGGGACTGCTCCGCTGTGTTCAGGTCGCCGGCGATGCTGGTGATAACTTCGGCATTGTTCATGTAAGCCTCCCGCATGTTCAACAAAGAAAAATACGTTAACAGGCGTTTGGGGCGTTTGGTAGGATTTTGTTTACCAGTTGAGGGTGGACGCCGGGGCCGTCGCCGCCTCCGCCGCCGATGGGCTCGCGGTCGCCGGGTTTGTCGAGGGGACCGACCGCGAGGTCGTCCAGTCCCAGCGTCCGTGCAAGAGCAGCGAGGGTATGGTGGGTCTGGACGATGTGGGCGCGCGCATCCGCGAGGGCGCTGATGGTAGCCGCAGTTCCCGTAAAGGCGCGCTGACCCGCCGTGGCCGACAACCACGCGTCGACCCGCGCGGCCGGGAGAGCCGCCGCGAGAGATGCCGCTGAAACCAGGGCCTGATCGATCGCGGTTTCAGCGGCATAGAGGCGAGCGGCAAGCGCTTCACCGACATCAAGTCTGGTCATTCCGGATTCTCCCTGTGACAGAATACAACCGGGGAACCCAATCACAGGTCATGACCCAATACAACTATCGGTCGTCTTCAGCCATCAGGAAATGGGCGGTGAGCGCGGCGATTGGCTGGGATTCGTCGTCCTGCCAGGCCTCTGCAAGCACGTGCGCGACCCTGCGCCCGGCCTTGCTGATGCGGGCTCGGGCATGGACATCAACGGGCCGGCCTGAGCGGAGATAGGCCACAGTGACATTGATCGGTCTCGGCAGCTGCAACCGCGGGTACAAGGCGGCGACCTGGGCGACAGCGGTCAATTCGAGCATGGCGGCGGTCGAGCCGCCATGCAGGGCGGGCAGGACCGGGTTTCCGACCAATTTGACGTCGAACGGCATCGTCACGGTCAGCGACTGCCCCTCGCTCGCGGTCGTCAGACCCAGAAACCGGGCATAGGGGAGGCGGTCCAGAAGGTCGCTCATTGGCCACCCACCGGTTCTGCCCTGAGATTGGAACCGAGGCTGCGGTTGCGCATCGAGGACAGGATGTAGGCGCTCTGAGCCGCAGCGACGGGGTCATCTGGACTGTCCTCGAAAGCCCAGGCGCGAACGAAGGCCACGGACCGGGTCAGGTGGTAGCAACGCGCCTCCGCGACCAGATCACGGCGCGCCGTGGCTGCCCGCATATAGTCGACGCGCAGGTCCAGGGTCGCGATTGCTTCAAATCTTCCGAGCGCGATCCACACGGCCAGCCCTCCAACATGGTCCAGCAATGTGGTGACGAGACCACCCGACAAGACGCCGGTTTCCGGATCGCCGACCAGATCTTCCCGCCAGGGCGCGCGGATACGCACGCGATCGCCGTCCAGACTGTCGTAAACGAATCCGAGTGCGTGGGTGTGCGCCGCACCAGCGGCCAGCTGGGGGAGGATATCGAGGATCGGAGACTGCATGACCCGCTTCTCGGTCTGACCGGACACGAGTGCAAGGGTGCTTGTGCAGGAACCGGTTGGTCAGGCCGCCGAGCGGTTCCTGCCATTGTGTTCCGGGGTAGCCCCGGCAGCGGCCTGTTCGAGGGCCCGATTCATGGCGATGCGCAGGTCGTCAGGCTTGATCGGCTTCTCGACGACGGCCGCCATGCCGATGGTCAGGTATCTCTTCGCGTCGTCAGCATCGGCGTTGGCGGTGAGCGCGACGATCGGGATATCGCGCACGGGCCCCGTCAGTGCGCGGATTGCCCGGGTTGCCTGGACCCCGTCCATCCGGGGCATCTTGATGTCCATCAGGATCAGGTCGAAGCGCCTCTCCTGAACGGCCCCAAGGGCTTCAACCCCATCCTCGGCGGTCTCGGAGGTGCAGCCGAACATCTCGCACAGGGCCTGGGCAACCACACGGTTGGTGGCGTTGTCGTCGACGATCAGAATATGTGGCGTGCCGCCGCGGTCGCCCTCACCACCGAGATGCTCGATACCGGTGCCCGCGGTTGCCTCTACCTCGGTGCGTTCGACGTCAAGATCGAAGGCGAAGGTCGTCCCGCGGCCGGGATTGTTCTCAGCCCAGATACGGCCGCCCATGCAGTCAACGATCCGACGGCATATTGCGAGTCCCAGTCCGCCCCCGTCCTGTCCCGACCCAAGCATGAAGGGCTCGAAAACCGTATGGATGTCATCGGGCGCAAAGCCGGCTCCGTCGTCCCGGATGCGGGCTTCCAGCCGAATACGGTCGCCGTCGGCGACAGCCTTGAGACCGGCCTCGACGACGCCGTCTCGCGCGAAACCCAGTGCGTTGCCGATCAGTGTGTTGAACAACTGGGTGAGCCGGGTGCCGTCCACTACGGCGGCCAGTTCGGTGTCGCCCTCATAGCTGACCATGAGGGTAACGTTGTCACGGGAAGCGCGTGCAGCCCAGACCGTCTGCAGGTCATCCATCAGGGCGCGCAGGGGTGTGGCTGTCGGGTTCAGCTCGAGTTCGCCGGCTTCCGCGCGTGCCAGGTCAAGGGCGTCCTCCAGAACGCGCAGTACCGATCCCGATGATTCAACGATTGTCGCGACATGGGCATGGGACTGGGTGCTGAGCGGCTGACGGCGGAGCAGGTCAGCAACTGCCAGGACGCCGTTCATCGGCAGGCGCAACTCATCCGCCATCATGCTGAGGAACTGGCTCTTGGCCCGGGCCGCGGCAACGGCCTGTGTCCTTGTGTCGGAGAGGACCCGGACCTGCTCCACCAGCTCAAGGTTCTGCTTGCGCTGGAACTCATTGACTGCCTGAAGCAGCGAGGCAGACGTTCCGACGCCTTGATAGCGGCCCTCACGGGTGACGATGAATCCGCGCATCAGTGCCCCCGGTCCGTCCTTTTTCAGGACCTCGCAGAAGGCGTCGATTCTGACGCCGCCCTCGATTACGGCCGGCTCGGGATCCATGGCATGAATGATTGGTCGGTGGCCGAACTGGGCGTGGCCCAGGGCGCCGGCAAATTTGAGCAGGAAGGTATTGCGTTCGACCAGACCGATGGGGAGACCGTTCTCGACCACCGGGATCACCAGGGTGTCGGGCTCGCGCTCGAAGCGCGCGAACACGTCAATGCCGGGCGTCTCGGGCGACACCGCCTCGGCGCGCACCGACAGGACTTCAATGGTCGGCATGACAGGCCGCAACTCCACGGGAACAGCCTTACAGTAGACCCGAAGCGTTTTCAGAAGGGTTAAGGCTGCCTTCCCTGTCTCAGGGCCGTTTTTGCTCTGCTCGCGGGTCTGATATACAGAGGGTTCCCGACCTCTTGCGGTCTGTTTCCCTTGTCCATGCGCGCGGCCAGCCGGCCGACCGCAGGTTTGCCATGAGCGATTTCCTGCCCACGCCCGCACAATCGGCTCTCGTGCTCTTCTCGGGCGGTCAGGACAGTGCGACCTGTCTGGCGTGGGCGCTGGAGCGGTATCCATGGGTAGAGACGGTCGGCTTTGACTACGGCCAGCGTCATCTCGTCGAGATGCAGGCCCGGGTCGAGGTCCGTGTCGGCCTGGCGAAAGCACTGCCGCAATGGGCTGAGCGCCTCGGGCCGGACCATGTTGTCGACCTGACAGGCTATGGCCGGATCGCCGAAAGCGCCCTGACAACCGACCGGGCAATCGCGCTTGACGCCCGTGGTCTGCCGACGACATTCGTGCCGGGCCGTAATCTGCTTTTCCTGACCTGCGCCGCCGCCCTGGCTGATCGGCGGGGTCTTGAGGTGCTGGTCGGGGGGATGTGCGAGACGGACTATTCCGGCTACCCCGACTGCCGCCGCGCCACGATCGACGCCATGGCTGCAGCGCTCAGCCTTGGTCTCGACAAACCGGTCGTTATCGAGACCCCCCTCATGACCCTGACCAAGGCCGACACCTGGGCAGTGGCTGAACAGATCGGTGGCGCACCGCTGATCGATCTGATCCTGGAGCACTCCCACACCTGCTATCGCGGCGACCGGGAGCATCGTCACGCCTGGGGCTATGGCTGTGCAAACTGCCCGGCCTGCGAACTGCGTGCCGCCGGCCATGCCCAATGGATGGCTGCATGACCTATTCGGCCAAGGAGGTCTTCCTCACGGTGCAGGGCGAAGGCGGCCAGGCCGGTCGGCCGGCCGTTTTTCTGCGCTTCGCCGGCTGCAATCTCTGGAGCGGGCTTGAGCGTGACCGTGCGACCGCAGTCTGCACATTCTGCGACACTGACTTCGTCGGGGTGGATGGCGACGGCGGCGGCAAATTCCCGACCGCCGATGCCCTGGCTGACCATGTCGCTGCGCTGTGGCGGGGACGGGCAGGGGACCCGAAACTGGTCGTCTGCACGGGTGGAGAGCCCCTCCTGCAACTGGACGGACCGCTGATTGCAGCCCTTCATGTCCGGGGCTTCGAGATCGCGGTGGAAACCAACGGAACCCTGACCGCGCCCACCGGGCTTGACTGGATCTGCGTCAGCCCCAAGGCCAATGCCTCCTTGCTGCAGGTAAGCGGCCAGGAGCTTAAACTGGTCTTTCCCCAGCCCTCTGCCATGCCGGATCGTTTCGAACACCTGTTGTTCGACCGGTTCTGGCTCCAGCCCATGGACGGACCTGACCGGGTGGCCAACACCGCAGCGGCCATCGAATACTGCCTGACCCACCCGAAATGGCGGCTCAGCGTCCAGACCCACAAATACATCGGCGTAAGATGAGCGTTTTCGAGATCACCAAGGCCGCGACCTTCGACGCGGCCCACCACTTTCCGGGCGAGCCGGAGGGCAGTCCCTACCGCCGCATCCATGGCCATTCCTTCCGCGTCGAAGCGACCGTCTGCAGCGAAACGCTGGATGCGGCACATGGCTGGGTCGCCGATCTGGGGGCCCTCGACCGGGCCTTGAGGGAGGCTGCGGAGGCTCTGGATCACGGTATGCTCAATGAGCATGCCGGATTGGAACTCCCGTCGCTGGAAAACCTGTGTCTTTGGTTCGCCGCCCGGCTGAAGCCGGAATGGCCGGGATTGAGCCGGATCATGGTGTCCCGGCCGACGATCCACGAGCGATGCGTTTTGACACTTTAGCCTAACAGTCGCGGCCCCGACGTTGGCGCTGTTCGCAACGGCGCTGCTCACGTTCGCGTTTGGCCCGGGATTCCTCATCCGAGGTCGTGACGGCATCGACGCCCGCGCCCACCACGGCACCGGTGGCCTGGACAGTCCCGCCGACGATGGCACCGGCCGTACCGACGACCGCCCCTACGATACAGCCCTGGAGCATCAGGCTCGTGCTGATCACGATGGCAAGGATCCCGCCGGTTCTGATGGTCCTGATCATGCTGACGTCCTGTGTATCCGCCGGCCGCGGCCCCGGCGAGGCCAGCAGGTATGGTGGGCGGCGAGGGGTTCGAACCCCCGACCCCCTCGGTGTAAACGAGGTGCTCTGACCAGCTGAGCTAGCCGCCCGACTTGATGAAACCTGCAGGCTTTCCGTGCCCTAGAACCGGAAGCTGGCACGCAGGAACAACATGTAGCGTATGTAGTCCTCAATCATCTCGGCATCGGCGTTTATGGAAAGCATGCCGAGTTCGTTACCGATGTTCAGGCGCAGACCGACGATCGGCCCACCGCCCTCGATCGACCCGCCGTCGAGTGTGAAGTCCGGACCGCCGGAGCGGAAGCGGGCAATGGTCTCGCCCGGATCGACCGAGATGTTCTGGCGCCAGCCGACACGCATTTCGGGGCGAAGCCAGCTGTTCTCGCCCATCGACAAGCCGACGTTGACGGCTGCGGTCGCCGAGAACAGATGGCCATTGCGGTCGTCGATCGACAGATCGAAGCCATCACCGCCGCCTGTTTCGACGTGGCCTTCCTCGTTGAGGGAGAAGAACTCGGCATAGGCTTCGGGTCGGATGCTGAAACGCCCGAAATCACGCTGGTAGGAGACGCCGCCGGCTGCCGCGAGGGTGAAGCCGTTCCAGTCCGATTCATTGGACAGGTTCTGTCCCGCACCGACGAAGCGGCGTTCGGACTGGAAAGACGCATAGCCCGCCGCTGCACGCGCCCACGTCGTCCAGTACTGGCCCTGAGCGCGCCAGTACAGGCCCAGCTCCAGAAGATTGGCCGAGAGCACTTCCTCTGCCGCAGATTCCGGATCCTCAAGATCGGATGAGGTGAATGCCAGGGAAATGCCGACGGCGCCGAGGTCGGAGCCTCGCTCGACACCACCGGCGACGCCGAACCCTTCAGACCGGAAACCATAGGTGTCAGTCTTGTCCTTGTCGGCGTAAAAATTGATCTCCTGAACCCAGGCGCTGGTTTCGCCGGGGGCAGCGGAAGCGTTTCGGCCCGTCAGGGCGCGCGTCACTGCATCGACGCCCGATGACAGGGAGAGCAGGGGGCCACCCGCATGGTCCGGAAGCAGTTGCTCATAGAGGTCGATAAACTGCGCCCGCCCGGTCTGGCTCAGGAAGGTGTTGCGCATATCTGCTGCGCCCGTGCCGCCCAGGGCGGAATAGAACGAGTCGAACATGGCCGCCTCGACGGGGATCAGGCCCGCCTCGGCAGCACTGCGTCGGCGCACATCGACGAACACCTGTCCCGCCGGCACATTGGATCCGGCAGAGACCATGTAGAGATAGGGCGAATTTGCCTCGATGGAGCTCAGATCAAGCGCGCCGAAATTCAGGGTCGCGGCGTTGACCAGGGTGAACCGTTGGGACGCTGCCAGAAGTGAGGTGAAACGGACGCCCAGGCCGGCACCGTTCGCAAAGGTCGCGGCCCCGGAAACGTTGAAGCCACCGGCCCTTCTGTTTGCCGGATCGATCGTGATGATGAGGTCGCCGTCCCTGGCCACGTTCAGGCTGGTCACATTCAGAGCGGTCGCCTGGCGGGCATCAAGCGTGCCGTTGCTGACGTTGATGGAAAGGTCGCCGCCGATATCGGAGAGGGCGGACCGAACGATGGCCCCACCGGAGATCGACAGGGTGTCGGCCCCGAGACCGAAATAGATGTCGCCGAAAACAATGCCGTTGCGGATATCGACCGTGTCTGCGCCGGTCCCCAGCCGGATATCACCGACGAGGATCGGCTCAGCGCTGTCCGGCACGCCATCGCCGTCCGTGTCGGGGTCCTGCGCGCTGGGCGTGGCCGTAATGCCGGTCTGGATTACGGTGACGCCGGTCGTATTGGCGGCGACATTGATAGCAGTCGTGGAGCCGGTCACCGGATCACCGGCAACATTTGCGTTGAGGGTGGCCTGAAGCGAGCGGGTGTTGGTGATCGAGACCAGGGTGCCGCTGAGATCGTTTATGGCCGTCACATTCGCTGTGCCGCCGCCGGCCGAAGCCAGGATGGAGCCATTGTTGACAAAGCTGGGCAGGGAGGCCCCCGCGTCGATCTGGATAGCCGTCGCATTGGCGGCGACATCGCTGGCGACGCCGCCCGTAATGTTGCCGTCGTTGACGAAGCGTGGGGTCGTGGCTCCGGTGCCGAAGCGATAGGCGGTGGCGCTCGCCCCGTTGGCGAGAGCGGCGACGGTGCCCTGGTTGCGAACACCGCCGGTGATGCTCACCGTCCGGCCGGCGTTTCCGCCGAAGACCACCCCATTTGCGGCTATGCCCTTATAGACGCCCTGGCCCGTGATCGTGCCGCGGTTGATAAAGCCATAGGCATCATCACCCGTACCCACGACACCAAGCGTGATGGACTGGGTCGCCGAGGCCACGATGATTCCGGGCGCAGCGCCATAGCTGTTGATATTGCCGGTGCCTTCAGTGCTGTCGGCAATCCCGTCGGAGTCCTCGTCCGTATTCGTCGGGCTCGTGTCGGTCGGGGGCCGGTCGACGACTACGCCGCCAGCCACGCTGCCGGCAATGAGGACCGCCGGGCCGCCCTGCAGCAGGTCGTCGGCGTCAAGTCTTGAGACAAAGGTGTCATTGCCGAGGGTCGTGTAGCGGTAACCGGTGGCATTGATCTCGCCTTGCAGGGTGAGACGGCCACCGACGTTGCCGCCGATCGACACGGCGGAGGTGTTCAGCCCGCGCGCGGTGACGGATCCCAGCAAGGAGACATTGCCGGAGACGGTGCTGAGTGTCCGGACTGCGACGGAGTTGTCGCCGTAAACGCGGATGGCACCTTGCGACTGGATATTGCCGACCAGACCGGACTCGATCGAAATGGCGTAGGAATTATTGCCGTCGACACCGATGGTTCCGAGCGAACTCACCGTCAGGTTGCCCGTAACCGGAGCGCCGGCCGCGTAGCGGATACCGTAACGGTCCGAGCCGGTTGCCCAGGGGCCATCGATATCGCCGTCGTTGTCCGAGTCCGTATAATTCTCGATCGTGTCTGCGACCAGGATCGTCGCACCAATGGTGACGTCGGACGTAACCCCGGCATTCACGAGCACAGCCGTCGCACCGTTGGCGGCCGGCGACATCGTGATCGAGCTTGTGCCCTCCATCGTGAAGTCGTGGTTTGAGTTCACGATTACGGCCGTTCCGGTCACGACAGTGATGCCGCCGCTGCCGGAAATCCGGATATCGTCGGCAATTCCCGTGCCGCCTGCGTTCGAGGTCGTAATGGGCGTTGTCCGGACCGTCGTGATCACGACCTCGGCCATGGCACCGGTAGCCGCCATCAGGGGAGCGATCGCAACCGCGGTCGCGAGTAGAATACGCATTCGGTACAAACCCCTGTGGACGGCACACGCAGAGACGCCGACGGTCTTCTATCAGGGACCGTCTTTGACTGCCTCAAGTTTCTCGAATTTGAGGCGAATGCAAGGCCGAACCCGCAGGCGGGGTGCATCGGGCAAGCAAGGATATTGCGGTTATCGCAATCAATATGATATCGTTTTCATATCGAATATCGGAGCAGATGATGTCCCACGAACACTCAAGATCCACGGAAAGCCCGGCCAACTCCGCAAACGGCATTCTGATGTTGCTGATCGGGCTGTTGCTTCTGGCCGCCGGGCCGATCGTCATTGCCCAGAACCCCGGCTCTGCCGTGCTGCTGATCCCGGGTCTTTCCGCAGCGACTGTCGGCCTGTTGCTGGTTTGTGGTCTCTACTCACTCCAGCCGAACGAGGGCATGGCCATCATGCTGTTCGGGTCCTATCGCGGCACGGACCGCAAGACCGGCCTGCGCTGGGTCCTGCCCTGGTACAGCCGCAAGAAAATCTCCCTACGGGTTCGGAACCTGACAAGCGACAAGCTCAAGGTGAATGACCGGCGCGGCAGTCCGATCGAGATTGCCGCCAACGTCGTCTGGCGGGTGCAGGATTCCGCCCAGGCCCTGTTCGATGTCGATGACTATCAGGCGTTTGTGAACATCCAGGTGGATACAGCTCTGCGCGATATCGCTTCTCACTATGCCTATGACCACGGCGACGAGACGGATGTGCCTGAACTGACCCTGCGGGCCGACGCCGAGGACGTGGCCGGTCGGCTCCGCGAGGAGCTGGTGGGCCGTGTCAGCGTCGCGGGTGTTGCCATCGATGAGGCCCGTCTCGCCCACCTCGCCTATGCGCCGGAGATCGCCGGGGCCATGCTGAAACGCCAGCAGGCCGAGGCAGTGCTCTCTGCCCGTCGCCTGATCGTCAAGGGAGCCGTCGGTATGGTCGAGAGCGCCCTTGCCGACCTCAATCAGCGCGGCGTCGTGGATCTGGACGAGGACCGCAAGGCGGCCATGGTCTCAAATCTGCTGGTGGTCCTGTGCGCCGACCGCGAGGCCCAACCGGTCGTGAATACGGGCACCCTGTACGGCTGACATGGCCCGATCCAGGAAGCCCTTTCTGATGCGCGCTTCTTCCGGAGTGATGGCGGCGGTCGAGCGCTTGGCCGCCGCCGAACTGCGCTCGGTCAATGCCCAGGTCGAATGTCTGCTGCGCGAAGCCCTCGCCAGACGGGGCATTTCGCCCTCGGAAGACGCTCCGCCGACGGACAGCGCTTGAGCTTCGCCGTCGTGGGGGTTACGGGCCGCTGATGTTGAAGTCGCATATGTCAAAGGTCCGCAAGGCTCGCCGCATCCAGAGACGGGTCCGGCGGGCTGGCGCATCCAGTATCAGCATTGCCGAGCGCGAGCTCATGACGCTTGCCGGACTCGAGGTGCAGGAAGGCGAACTTCGTCTGTTCCCCGGCTGGGACGAAGAGGTCTCGGACACCCTGGCCGCGACCAAGGCCGCCGGCGATGACGGCCGGCCCCGGCTGGTCGACACCACCATGCTCTATGCGCCGCGCTCGGGCGGCGTGAAGCGCTACCTCCTGTCCAAGAAGGCCTGGCTGGAAGCCAATCGCCCCGGCGTGGCCCATTCGCTGGTCGTGCCTGGTGCCCACCACAGGGCCGGTGACGATGGCATTGTCCAGCTTCATGCGACCAAGCTGCCGTTCGGCGACGGCTATCGCTGGCCAACATCCGTCAGCCGTTGGGCGGCCTGGGTCGCGTCACTGAATCCTTCAATCATCGAGGCCGGCGATCCCTACACGCCGGGGCAAGGTGCCTTGGCCGCCGGTCAGCGGGCCGGCTGTCCGGTCGTCGGCTTTTGCCACTCCGATCCTGCCGGGCTGGCCGCCCTGCATTTTGGCGAATGGGCCAAAAAGCCGGTCGAGAAGCGGTGGGCCCGGCTTTTCGGCCAGTTCGACCGCGTGGTCTCGCCCAGCCGGTATATCGCCCGGCGACTTGAAGAGGCCGGGGTCGGCAACATCGTCATCCGGCCTCTGGGCGTCGAGATTGAAACCTTCCGGCCTGACCGTGGTGACCGAAACTGGCTGCTGAGAAAGCTGAACCTGCCGGCGTCCGCCCGCCTGCTCTGTTTCGCCGGCCGCCCGGCCCGTGAGAAGAACATCGATGTCCTGATCCAGGCCGTTCAGGCCCTGGGGGACCCCTATCATCTGATCCTGGTCGGTGCCGGTGCCGGCATGCCGGCCGAGGAGCGGGTCATCTCGCTGCCCTACGAGGCCAATCCCAAGGCCGTGGCGAGGATTATCGCCAGCTGCGATGCCTTCGTTCATGCCAATGACAAGGAACCGTTCGGACTGATCGTGCTCGAGGCCATGGCCTGCGGCCGTCCGGTCGTGGGTGTTAATGCCGGAGGGGTCAAGGAGACCGTCGATGATACGGTGGGGCAGCTCGCGGAGAGCGCCGATCCGGGTCATTATGCGTCGGCCATAGAGGCCCTGTTCGCCCGCGATATCGAGGCGCTCGGCATCGCTGCGCGCGCCCGCACCGTTGAACGGTTTGCCTGGAACCGCGTGTTCGAGGATCTCAGCTCCGTCTATGCAGAGGTTAGCGGCGAACCGGCCTTTGCCCAGCCCGGCGAACCGCAGCTCCGCTGACGCCCTGTCAGGCACATGTTCGATCGTCCCCGGGCTGAAAGAGGAACCGGCAAGATGAAACGCCTGCTGTTCGCAACCACCCTGTCCTTGATGACCGCCGGCTCGTCCGTGGCCCAGACCGTCATTCTGGTCCGCCATGCCGAGAAGGTCGACGCCAGTGCCGATCCGGTCCTGTCCGAGGCGGGCCAGCGTCGCGCGTTCGACCTGGCGGTCGCGCTGGGCGACGCCGACCTGACCCATGTCTTCACCTCGCCGCTCCAGCGAACCGTGCTGACGGCCCGTCCGGCTGCGGAGGCCCATGCCATCAATCCCGAGGTTATTTCGTTCGAAGGCGGGACCGAGGCCCACGTTCGCAGGGTGGCAGACCGTGTTCGCGCCTTGCCTGATGACGCCGTCGTTCTGGTCGTCGGGCACAGCAATACCATTCCGCTCATCGCCGGAGCGTTGGGCGAGACCGGTCCGTCGGAGATGCGCGATTGCGAATATGACCGGCTGATCTTGATCCCGGTCGAGGATGACGGCGACTCGCCCGCCATCATCACCCGCTACGGGGAGCCGGCGAACTGCTGAGGGCGGTCTAGCGGGGCTTTTGCGGCAGGCCGTCGGCAATCTCGTAATAGTCGCCCTTGTCGGCGACGAAGATGTGCACGCCAAGGGTCGTCTGCGTCGGGGTGTCGAAGGCCCCCATGGCGACGCCGATCCAGTCCCGGAAGACCGGATCCCAGAACAGGGTCGAGCCGCAGGTCCCGCAAAAGCCGCGGCGCACCTTCTCAGAGGACTGGTGCCAGATGACGGCTTCCTCGCCCTGAACCGTCACGGCCGATTTCGGAACGTCGGTGGAAGCGAAGACGTGGCCCGACTGCTTGCGGCAAAGGCTGCAATGGCAGGCATCCGGCGCGGGCAGCGGAACCGACACCTTGAAGGCGACGGCACCGCAGAGGCAGGAACCCCGGTGCATGCCCAAGCCTCCCGTCACACGTCCAGATCGGCGACAGCGAACTGGGCATTGTCCTGGATAAACTGGAACCTGGCCTCGGCCTTCTTGCCCATGAGCCGTTCGACCAGATCCTCGATCTCGTCCTCGGAGGCCGGCACCGTGACCCGCGCCAGGGTGCGCTTCTTCGGGTCCATGGTGGTCTCCTTGAGTTGGGAGGCCATCATCTCGCCAAGACCCTTGAACCGGCCGATCTCGGTCTTCTTGCCCTTGAACACCGTGGCCAGCAGTTCGTCGCGGTGGGCGTCGTCGCGGGCGTATTCGGACAGCGGCCCGGCGCTGATCCGGTAGAGCGGGGGCAGGGCCATGAACAGCCGCCCCTGCCGGATCGTCTCAGGCATCGATCGGTAGAAAAACGTGATCAGCAGCGCCGCGATATGCGCACCGTCCACGTCGGCGTCGGTCATGATGACGATGCGCTCGTAGCGCAGGTCCTCGATGTTGAACCGGCTGCCCGGCTGCACCCCGAGCGCCAGCGCCAGATCCGACAGTTCGATATTGGCCCGCAGCTTGTCGGCCGTGGCGGAGGCGACATTCAGGATCTTGCCGCGCAGGGGCAGGATTGCCTGGGTGATGCGGTCTCGCGCCTGTTTGGCCGAACCGCCGGCCGAGTCTCCCTCGACAATGAACAGTTCAGTGCCCTCGGCTGTCTGACGCGAACAGTCCGACAGCTTGCCGGGCAGGCGCAGCTTGCGCGTCGCCTGGGCCCTCTGGACCTCCTTGTCCTTGCGCCGCTTCAGCCGGTCCTCGGCCCGCTCGATGACGAAGCCGAGGAGGGTGTTGGCCTGCTTCGGGCTCTCGGTCAGCCAGTGATCCAGCGGATCGCGCATCAGCTGCTCGACCAGCCGCTGGGCGTCGGGCGATGACAACCGGTCCTTGGTCTGACCCTGAAACTCCGGATTCCGCACAAACACGGAGATCAGCGCGCCGGCGTTGGCGATCACGTCCTCGGCGGTGATCAGCCCGGCGCGCTTCTCATTGGTCAGTTCGCCATAGGCCTTGAGCCCCTTGACCAGCGCCGCCCGGAATCCGGCTTCATGGGTTCCCCCGTCAGGAGTCGAGACGGTGTTGCAGTAGGAGGAGACGAAGCCGTCGGCCTCGCCGAAGCCGATCGGGCTCCAGGTCACGGCCCATTCGACCGCCCCGGCCTCGCCCTTGCGCTCGACCCGGCCGGCGAAGGCGGGCGTTACCGTTTCCAGTTCGCCGATCCGTTCGGCCAGGGCGTCGGCCAGGCCGTTGGGGAAGTGAAAGACCGCGTCGATCGCCGTCTGGTCGGTGATCCGCTCGGCGGCGCAGGTCCATCGGATTTCGACACCGCGGAACAGATAGGCCTTGGAGCGGGCCATGCGGAAAAGGCGTGCCGGCTTGAAGGCGGCACCGACGCCGAAGATCTGCTCATCCGGCTTGAAGCGGATCAGCGTGCCCTTCTTCTTCGATGGCCCGCCCCGGACGATGGAACCCAGGGGCAAGCCGCGGCTGAAGGACTGGCTCCACTCATGCCCGTCACGCCACACGGTGACGTCCAGCCGCTCGCTCAGGGCATTGACGACCGAGACACCGACGCCATGCAAACCGCCTGAAGTTTCATAGGCCTTGCCGGAGAACTTGCCACCCGAGTGGAGGACGGTCATGACCACCTCCAGCGCGGACTTGCCCGGATGTTTGGGGTGGGGATCGACAGGAATGCCGCGGCCGTCGTCCTTGACAGAGAGCCAGCCCTCGGCGTCGAGATCGACGGTAATCAGTTTCGCATGGCGGGCCACGGCCTCGTCCATGGCGTTGTCCAGCACCTCGGCGAAGAGGTGGTGCAGGGCCCGCTCGTCGGTGCCGCCGATATACATGCCCGGCCGTTTGCGGACCGGCTCCAGCCCCTCCAGCACCTCGATCGAGGAGGCCGAATAGTCGCCGGCCATGGGCGGAAGGGTGGGGGCAGGGGCAGGCACGGGTGCAGGCTCCGGCCGCGGGGCCGCGGCCTGTGGCGTCAGGGCCGGGTCTGCCGGGGGGACCGCAGGCGTCGGCTCCGGGCCTTGCGGCTCGGGCAGATCATCGAACAGGGAAGGCGCGGCGGTGGGACCCATGCGGATACTGTGAAACGATTCGGGAACCGGTCTGGTAGGCTTGGCGGCGCTTCTCCACAAGCAGCCCGGGGACGACCGGCAGTGACGGCAGGGTGGCGCGCGTCAGCAAAGCGACAAACAGAACCCATGGCAGCCCCTGGTGCGCCATCAGAATGCTCTCCGACAGACTGAGCACGACAAAGGCGGCGAGGAAGCCCAACGCCCACCAGCCCTCGCGCACGCCCGACACTGAAGACCTCAGGACGGCGTTCACGGCCGTTCCTGCCAGCAGTCCCCCGACCATCAAGGTGCCCGGCCAGCCGAGCTGGACCAGCAGATCGATCCAGCCGTTATGTGCCGACGGTACGATCCAGCCCGTCTCCTTGCGCACCCAGTCTGCGGGGGCCGACTCCCCGATCCGACCCCAGAAGGCTCCGTAGCCATAGCCCGTCCAAGGTCTGTCCGCGACCTTGCGCAAAAGACTGTCCCAGATCTCGGTCCGGCCGGTCAGTGACGGGTCCTTGCCGAGGGCCTCGAGCAAGGCCACCGAATGGGTGTCCCAGATCCACAGGCTCAGCCCGCTCAGCACCACAGCGATCCAGACGAGCACGACCGAGAAGGCCGCGCCACCGCGCCGCATGCTCCAGAAGCCGCCGATCAGGGCCAGACCGACCAGGAGGCAAAGCAGGGAGGTCTTGGACTGGGTCGCCAGTACAAGTCCGCTGGACAGGACCAGCGCAGACGCCGGCATCAAGCGGCGCGGGTCAGGGGAGGCGAGGCAGGCAGCGGCAGCCGTCGCGCCGATGACCATGACGGCCCCCATCTGGTTCTTCTCGTACCAAAGGCCGCGCCAGAGGCCGGCATTGTCGAACTGGTGCACGCCGATTGCGGGGAAGGCGAAGATCATCACCAGACTGCCGACCGCCATGACCAACGCCGTATGCATCAACAGCCGCGGCAGATGCGGCCCCCGGAACACCGCCCCCAGATAGAGGGCGAAGCCACAGCTGATGGCCAGGGCGATGACCCGGCGCATGGTGGTGGCGAAATCAAGCGACCAGTAGCGCGAGGCGAAGGCCAGCCCGACCAGGGCGGCAATGGCGATCATTGCGGGCCAGGCCCGCCACAGCCGGTCGATGCGATAGATCAGCAGGCCGACGATGGCCGCATAGGCGGGCAACCAGACCAGCCTCAGGATCGGCGTCTCCTCCTGCGTCGGCGCGAATACCGGCCCGATCAGGGCTCCGGTCAGCATGGCGATGATCACGCCGCAGATCAGCCGCTCCCAGATGCTGGGGGCCGGCTCGGTCAGGACCGCGTCTGGAGGGGATTCGCGCACGCTCCCAAGGTCGGGCAACGGGCTTAACGAAGGGTTGGGGACCCCTTCAACAGGCCTTCTCCACAAACGTATCGATCACCTTTTTCTCGCCGGCCTTTTCGAAATCGATCAACAGCTTGTTGCCCTCGATGGCCGTCACCGCGCCGTAGCCGAATTTCTGGTGGAACACCCGCTGACCCTTCGACCAGTCGCCGCCTGCTTTCGGATCTGCCGTGGCCAGCAGCCGGCCGTCTCCCTCGATCAGCTTATGCCGGGCGGGTTTCGCGGCCGGAGCCCGGCCTGCCGTGAACGACTGCGCCCGCTTCCACCCCGGCGAGGCATAGCCGGCCCCGAAGGTGGGCATTTCGTCCCAGCGGGACTTGGCGTCCTTCATGCCGGGGGTGACGCCATAGTAGCCGGTGTCGCTCTCGGCCTCGACGTGGGCGATGGGCAGTTCGTCAACGAACCGGCTGGGCAGCTGCGAGGTCCATCGGCCATAAACCAGCCGGTTGGCGGCGAATGAAATCCGCGCGTCGGACTTCGCCCGGGTGACGCCGACATAGGCCAGGCGGCGCTCCTCCTCGAGACCCTTTTCACCCTTCTCATCGATGCTGCGCTGGCTGGGGAAGACGCCTTCCTCCCAGCCCGGCAGGAAGACCAGCGGAAACTCCAGCCCCTTGGCCCCGTGCAGGGTCATGATCTGCACCGCATCGTCTGACCCGCCGCGGTCCAGGTCCATGACCAGTGAGACATGCTCCAGATAGGCGGGCAGGGTCTCGAACTGCTGCATCGACTGCGTCAGTTCCTTGAGGTTATCCAGCCGCGTCTGGCCGGTCGCCCGGTCGGCCTTCTGCATGTCTGTGTAGCCGCTCTCCTCCAGAACGGTCTCGGTCAGCTCCCAGTGGGTCGTGGTCTGGGCGAAGGTCCGCCAGCGGTCGATGTCGCGCACGAAGTTCGACAGGGCGGTTCGCGTCCGCGCCTGCAGTTCGTCCGAGACGATCAGGTCGCGCACCGCGCTCATCGCGGAGACCCCTGAAAGCCGCGCGATCTGCAGCACCTTCTGTATCGAGGTGTCGCCGATGCCGCGTTTGGGCACATTGACGATCCGCTCGAAGGCAAGGTCGTCATCCTCGCTGAGGATCAGGCGCAGATAGGCATGGGCGTCGCGGATCTCCGCCCGTTCGAAGAAGCGTGGCCCGCCGATCACCTTGTAGGGTACGGCCAGCAGCACGAACCGCTCCTCGAAGGCCCGCATCTGGAAGGAGGCGCGCACCAGCACCGCCATGTCCTGATAGGGTGTTCCGGCTCGTCGCGCCGTCTCGATCTCGTCGGCGACCAGCCTGGCCTCGGCCTCCCCATCCCAAACGCCCCGCACGCGAACCTTGTCGCCGCTGGAATCCTCGGTCCAGAGCGTCTTGCCCAGGCGGTCGCGATTGGCCGCAATCAGGCCTGATGCGGCACCCAGAATATGTTGCGTAGACCGATAGTTACGCTCAAGTCTTACGACCTTGGCGCCGGGAAAGTCCCGCTCGAAGCGAAGGATGTTGTCGACCTCGGCCCCGCGCCAGCCATAGATCGACTGGTCGTCGTCCCCGACGCAGCAGACGTTGCCGGTCGAGGACGTCAGCAGCCGCAGCCAGAGGTACTGGGCGACATTGGTGTCCTGATATTCATCGACCAGGATGTAGCGAAACCGACGACGATATTCCTCGGCAATATCCGAATGTTTTGCGAGAATCGTCAGGTTATGAAGCAGCAGATCACCAAAGTCGCAGGCGTTCAGACTGACCAGACGCGCCTGATAGGCGGCATAAAGGGTGTGCCCCTTGCCGTTGGCGAAATCCTCTGACGGCGGCAGCTTGTCCGGCGTCCAGCCGCGGTTCTTCCAGTGATCGATCAGGCCACTCAGCGATTTGGGCGTCCAGCGTTTGGTGTCGAGCCCCTCGGCCTCCAGCACCTGTTTGCAAACCCGTTCCTGATCGTCGGTGTCCAGGATGGTGAAGGTCGACTTCAGCCCGACCAGTTCGGCATGTCGTCGCAGGATCTGCGCCGCCACCGAGTGGAAGGTGCCCAGCCAGCGCAGCCCTTCGGCCGAGGGCCCGATCAGATGGGTGATCCGCTCGCGCATCTCGCGCGCGGCCTTGTTGGTGAAGGTGACGACCAGCAGTTCCCAGGGCCTTGCCCGGCCCGTGGCCAGAATGTGCGCAAGCCGCGTGGTCAGCACCCGTGTCTTGCCGGTGCCTGCGCCGGCGAGGACCAGCACCGGGCCGTCGACCGTCTCGACCGCCTCGCGCTGTTCGGTGTTCAGCCCGGCCAGATAGTCAGCGGCAGGCGCCGGGACGCCGCCGGGGCCGCGCGAGCGGGCCAGGTCGGAGATGCGCGGGGCAGGGGGCGTGCCGAGATCGGGGGGAAGACTCATCGGGAGAACATAAGGGGCACGGCGTCCGATGTCAGCGGGGCATGCGACACCCGGCCGGAACCGCCCGGCCTCGCCACCGTTTTCTCCGGCACGAGGCATCGGGAAGGATGACCATGTCCGACAGTAACAACGCAGCCCGCCGCGGTGACGCCGGCCTGGCCTTCATCTTCGCCGGTATAGTCGTCGGGCTGGCGATCATCGCCTTTGTGGTCTTTTCCAACGGCGGGATCGGGACACCGGACGGCCCGGAAGTCTCCGTCGATATCGACCTGCCGCGCATGGAACTGCCCGGGCCGCCAAAGATGCCGACGCAGCCGCAGGTCGTCCCGTTGGAGGCCAGGCTGAGGGAACCTGCGCCCGCCCTGACGGGTGTCAATCGATCGCATCCGGTTCGATGAAGGATCGATCGCCGCTCGTCCAGGAAAGGGCCAGAAGCCGGCATGCCGAGGCCAGCGGCGTGCGCCCGCGCCGTTCGTCGATCCGCTTCATCAGCCCCGCCTGCGACAGGCCGCCGGCGGCCGCGATCCCATCCAGTACGGCCCAGAACTCGGCCTCGAGGGCCACGGAGGTGGCATGCCCGGACAGTGAGACAGAGCGCTTTTTCAACATTGGGGAACCATAGGCCGGGCGGCCGTATTTCGGCCATGGGGTGTGACATGAACACTGTTCACTCAGGCCTCGTTCAAGGATATAGAGTCATCCATCGCACAGGGCATCTCCCATGACCGCAACCGCCGATTTCGACAAGCTCGACCGTCTGCGCCCGCAGCGTCTTGAGCCGCTCAGGGCGCTCCGCGCCTTTCGAAAACTGATCCGCAACAAGGAAGACACCACGCAGGTGTTCGAGATCATGCGAGCCCTGTCCGGGCGCTCCATCGGCCGCGGCTACAACCGCATGCTCAAATCGCTCGAGGGCGGCCGCCAGGCCTTCCTGCGTGAGGAACTGGCCCACAAGCTGGACGATCCCGTCTGGCTGTCACGGTTCGAGCCCGGGTCCGTGGGAGCGGCCTATCGGGCTTTCCGCGAGGCCCGGGGGTTCACGGCGGAAGGTCTGGCCGATGAGGCCCGCAAGGTCGCGCCCTTGGTCGACGCCCAGCATCCCGTGGTCTGGTATTCGCGCCGCATCCGCGACGTCCACGACGTCTGGCATGTCCTTACCGGCTACGGGACCGACGCCCTTGGTGAGGCCTGCGTGGTGTCCTTTTCCTATGCCCAGACCCGCAATCTCGGCTTCGCCTTCATCGGCTGGGGCGCGGCTCGCGAGGTGCAGCGCGAGGCACCGTCCGTGCCGGCCCGCCGGGCGGTCTGGCAGGCCTATCGCAACGGGCGGGCGGCCCGATGGCTGCCCGGGCTCGACTATGAGGCCCTGTTCGAACAGCCGCTTGAGGCCGTCCGTGAGCGCCTCAACATCCGTCCGGCGACCGTCTATGAGGGTATCCCGGGTGAGCTGCGCGCCCGACTCAAGCTCCGCGGCTGACGGCGCTTTCCGGACGCCATAACCCCGGTCCGGGTCACTCGGCCCAAAAGCCTGCTTGCGCTGGGGCCTCCCATCCGTCACTTGCCGCGCGTGACCTCCCCCGACCCGGCACCGCCCATCGCCCGTCCGCCCCTGTCGCGGGCCACCCTGCTCGGGATCGGTGGGGTGCTGGTCTGCGCCCTGATCTGGGGCACGACCTGGTACGCCATCACACTGCAACTCGGGACGGTGGCTACGATCGCCTCGATCGTCTGGCGCTTCGGCCTCGCCTCTGCCGTGTTGTTCCTCGGTTGCCTGGTCTTGCGCCAGAACCTCAAGCTGACGCGGGGCCAGCACCTCGCCGCCCTGGCCCAGGGGGCCTTTGCCTTCTCGATCAGCTACAGCTTCACCTACGCCTCGGAAGGCCATGTCGCGTCCGCCATTGTTGCCGTGACCTTCGCCTCCCTGACATTCATCAACCT
This sequence comes from Caulobacteraceae bacterium, assembly GCA_947501315.1. GTDB lineage: Bacteria > Pseudomonadota > Alphaproteobacteria > Caulobacterales > Caulobacteraceae > Brevundimonas. The sequence continues at coordinate 26,355 of CANMXH010000001.1, forward strand.
TGTCCTGTTCCGGGTCGCTGCGGGTCAGCGGGCCGCAGCCGTTTCCTGGGGCGGAGCCATCCTTGGACTCGTCGGTGTGGCGGTGCTTTCGGGCGGTGAAGTGCTGGGGGCCGGTTTTGATCGTCGGGCCGCCCTCGGTGTCGGCCTGGCCCTGGTCGCCGTAGTCGCCTCGGCCTTCGGTAATTTCTTCGCATGGAAGGGTCAGGTCCAGGGATCGGCAGCTATTCCCTCGACCGCCTGGGCGATGGCCTATGGCACGGGACTGCTGCTGGTTTACGGCCTGGTCACGGGCGTCGAGTTCACCATCGACCCGACATTCACCTATGTGGGCTCACTGCTTTACCTGGCCCTTTTCGGCTCGGTCATCGCCTTCGGCCTGTATTTCACCATTGCCCGGGTGATCGGCTATGCCATGGCCAGCTACGTCTCGGCCCTGACCCCACCCGTCGCCATGCTGGTCTCGGTGCTGTTCGAGGGCGCGCATTTCGGCTGGTCGGCCCTGTTTGGGCTGCTGCTGGTGCTTTCGGGTCAGGCCCTGATGATCCGGGCCCCGAAGGTTACAACCTAGCCGAACCAGCCTCGCTTCTTCTTCTTCGGCTTGTCGGGCGCCGCTCCCGTCTTCTTCGCCGCCTCTTCCTCCCGTCTATTGCGCTCTGCGGTGACCCGCATGGCGACGAGCAGGGGAATCAGACCGTGCTTGATGCGGGGATCCTGACGCGGGTCGGTCATTTTCAATCCTCCAGCTTCGATCCGTCGAGCAGGCGGGCCGCACGCGTGCGTTCCGCTTCTGCCCGGGTCCGATCTGCCTTCGAGCGCCCGTGCGCGGCCCGGTTGGCCTTCGCGGTCGCCTTCGCTTCAGCCTTCTCCCGGTCCTTGCGCACGCGGTTCAGATTGACGACTTCGCCCATGACCGATCTCCGATGCGCCGGCCAATGCTGCGACGTCCGACACTGCCACCACCATACCGTCGAGTCAGACCGACGAACACCACCCTGCGCCGTGGCACGCTCAGGCTGCTTGGCCGGCATCAGACGCCTTACCGCGAATTCATGGGCAACCGGCTGTCATCGGGCCCGCCTTCCTCCTATCTCTGGGGGGTGCCCGATAGCAGCGCGACCGGAACGACGCCCTTGATCCGCCTGATCCTCAACATTCTCTGGTTCATCTTCGGAGGCTGGCTGTCCGGCCTGCTCTGGCTGCTTGGCGGTGCCATCCTTGCCCTGACCATCGTCGGCCTGCCCTGGACCTTCGCCGCCTGGCGGATCGCCAGCTATTCCTTCTGGCCCTTCGGCCGCGAGGTCATCTGGCGTGACGAGCTGGGTGAGCAGGACGCCGGCACGGGCCCGCTGGGCCTGGTCCTCAACATCATCTGGTTCATTTTCGCCGGCTGGTACATCGCCCTGTCGCACCTGCTGATCGCCGTGGCGGAGTTCATCACCATCATCGGCATCCCCTTCGCCCTGAAGGATCTGGAGCTGGCCAAGCTGGCCCTCGCTCCGATCGGTCGGACGGTCCGCGACAAGCCCTGAATCAAAAACGCCGGCCTCCACAGGAAGGCCGGCGTTTGTTGCCGGTGTCGGGTTGATCACCCCGGCGAGATCATCTTCTCGGGCCGCACCGCCTCGTCGAACTCGGCGTCGGTCAGATAACCGCCGCCGACGGCTTCCTCGCGCAGCGTCGTCCCGTTCTTGTGCGCGGTCTTGGCGATCTTCGCGCAGGCGTCATAGCCCAGCTTGCCGTTCAGCGCCGTGACCAGCATCAGCGAGTTGTCCAGTCCGCGCTTGATATTGTCCTCGCGCGGCTCGATCCCGACGACGCAGTTGTCCGTGAACGACACCGCCGCATCGGCCATCAGCCGCACCGACTGCAGGAAGTTGTAGGCCATCACCGGGTTGAAGACGTTCAGCTCGAAATGCCCCTGCGAGCCGGCGAAGGTCACGGCTGCGTGGTTGCCGAACACCTGGACGCACACCTGGGTCAGGGCTTCCGACTGGGTCGGATTGACCTTGCCCGGCATGATCGACGAGCCCGGCTCGTTCTCCGGCAGAGCCAGTTCGCCGAGGCCGGAACGGGGCCCCGAGCCGAGGAAGCGGATGTCGTTGGCGATCTTGAACAGGCTGGCCGCGACCGTGTTGATGGCCCCGTGGCTGAACACCATGGCGTCATGGGCAGCCAGGGCCTCGAACTTGTTCGGTGCCGTGGTGAAGGCCAGGCCGGTGATGGCGGAGATGCGGTCGGCCACCTGCTCCGCGAACCCGATCGGGGCGTTCAGCCCTGTGCCGACGGCCGTGCCGCCCTGGGCCAGTTCCATCAGCTTCGGCAGGGTCAGTTCGATCCGCTCGATGCCGTTGGCGATCTGCTGCGCATAGCCGCCGAACTCCTGGCCGAGGGTCAGGGGCGTGGCGTCCTGGGTATGGGTCCGGCCGATCTTGATGATGTGGGCCCAGGCCTTGGCCTTGGCATCCAGCGCCGCGTGCAAATGCCTCAGCGCCGGGATCAGGTCATTGACCACCTGTTCGGCGCAGGCGACGTGCATGGCCGTCGGAAAGGTGTCGTTCGACGACTGGCTCATATTGACGTGGTCGTTCGGGTGGACCGGCTTCTTGGAGCCCATCTCACCGCCCAGCATCTCGATGGCCCGGTTCGAGATCACCTCGTTGGCGTTCATGTTCGACTGGGTGCCCGAGCCGGTCTGCCAGACCACCAGCGGGAAATGGTCGTTCAGCCGGCCCTCGATCACCTCATTGGCCGCGGCGACGATGGTGTTCCCGATCGCCGGATCCAGCTTGCCCAGCGCCATATTGGTCTCGGCCGCCGCGCGCTTGACGATCCCCAGGGCCCGCACGATCGGCAGGGGTTGTTTCTCCCAGCCGATCCTGAAATTGCCCAGCGACCGCTGCGCCTGGGCACCCCAGTAACGGTCCGAGTCGACCTCGATGGGGCCGAAGGTGTCGGTTTCGGTGCGATGGGTCGGGCGGGAGTTGGTCATCGAGGGCATCTCTTGGGCATGGTCCGGTTCGGGCGCGCGGTGTAGCACGGGGCGGTGACCGAACAAGCGGCTGAGCCAGAGGGGCACGGGCATGGAGACGATCTGCGTTGTGGAGGAACGAATGGACGCGATCCTATCATGAGCGCGGGCCGGGACGCCTCAATTTGGATCGGCACCGGAAAGGTCCGCGCCCGCGAGACCGGCGACACGGTTGAACTGACCATCGATGGCCTGACCACCCAGGCCAAATACTACAAGCCACTGGTCTATGAGTTCATGCGCAAGGAGTGGACCTCGCGCCCTTCCTACGGCGACTACACCGTCGAGATCCTGATGGAGCATGTCGGCGATCCGCCGTGGATGGACCTCGACAATCTGGCCAAGGCCCTGCTGGACGCGATCAAGGGCTATCTGTTCCACGACGACGCCCAGGTTGCCCGTCTTCTGGTCGAACGCCGAGAGGGCGAGCGCGAGCGGATCACCATCCGGGTGTTCCCGCGCAAGACCTGACCCATCTCCCGACCGGAGACGGGCCAATCACGGCGACCGGCTGAACCGCAACATCGGCAGACGCAGCTGCATATCGGCGCCGACAAACATCTGTGGATCCGACGGCGGTGTGGCTCCCAGTGCGGCTTCCTTGCGCGCCACACAGGCCCGCGTCCCCGCGGCCAGGGCCAGGAAGTCGCTCGCCGTGGGCAGGGTCTCGATGATGCAGCCGTCAAACCAGGGATAGGTCTCGTCAGCCCCACAGCCGAACGAGGTCCGCTCGCGGCTGGCGGCGGTCAGAACCATCCGGTTGGGTGCCGCCAGGGCATTGACGAAGATGCCAGAATAGCAGGCCGAGACGATGACCACCGTCGGCCGGGTCCCGCAGGCCGAACGGACGATATTGGCCATCATGTCCGGCGTCATCCGCGGGGCTACGCCGAACACCATTGCGTTGGGCGCGCCATGTGAGGTGAAATACAGCAGGCAGCCTGCGGTTCCCCGCGTCGCCGCCGCTGTGATCCCGTCAACCACGGCCGAGGCCGAGGTGGGCTCCGGGACATCGGGCCTGAGGCTGTAGTCAACCATATTGGCACGCGGGAAGCCGGCGGCGAGGAAGCCCTTCACCAGATCCCTGCGGGCATTGTCAAAGGCCTGGATCGGCCGGTCGGCTCCGTCGCGCCAGTCTGCTGCGACGATGGCCGAAGTCCAGTTGGCAAAGCGGCTGGGTGGTGCCCCGGTCTGGGCACGGGCCGACCCCGCGATCCCCAATACGAACATCAGGACAATGATAAGACCTCGACCCATGTGCTTTCCCCAGCCTCAAGTCGAAACCGAGACTAGCGGAAGGTGCGCGGAGGAAAAGGCCCTACTTCTTCCGAAACTGATCCAGCGACACGACCTTCGGGCCGTTGTCATCGCCGTCGGGCGCCGATGCGCGGCCGGGCTCTGATTCAGCGACCTCGGCGGTGCTGTCTTCAACCGCGGCCGGCGGCTCAAATTGCAGCAGGAACTGCACCGACGGGTCATAGAAGCGTGTCACGGCGGTGTAGGGCATGGCCAGCACCTTGGGCATGCCGCCGAATTTCAGCATCACCGAAAATCTCGTCGGCTCGACCTTCAGGTCCCAGTACTGGTGCTGCAGTACGACCGTCATTTCTTCGGGGTATTTGGCAAGGATGTCCGGGGGCACGCTGACGCCCGGCGCGCGGGTCATGAACGTCACATAGAAATGGTGCGCGCCCGGAATTCCCTCGGGCATGGCGGCCCGTTCCAGCGCCGAGCGGATGACGCCGCGCTTGGCGTCCTGCGCCAGCTGCTCATAATTCATCTCGTCGACGGGGGGCGTCTCTTCGGCCATGGGTCGCCTCAGCTGTTCGCGCGAACTGATAGCGGTGAGAGGGCGCGGGCGGAAGGTGCCAAGTTGGTGAAATCGACGATACTGACAGTGCCGGGGATTCTGTTGGCAGGCTCCCCGACAGGCCCCGCCTGGGGAACTGATCCCCCAGGACTTAAGTGTTCGAAATCACCCGAACCGCTTATGCGGCGAGAGCGACTTCTCCAGCGAAGTTATCGTTCGCAGTTAGAAAATGGCCCGATACGGTGGGCCAGGACGGGCGAAAGCAGTCTTCTTTACACGTCCGTCGATGCTAGTCGGCCCCATATGCCTCCGCCGATAACGCGGGGAGAAGATGGTGGAGCCGCCGGGAATCGCACCCGGGTCCGGTCCGCTTATTACAAGCGCGTTTATCGCCATATCCGGAGCAAGCCCCGGCAAGGGCAATATAGGGCTTCCGTTCCCGGCTTCCAAGGTCCGAAGTGCGGCCCCGCCGGGGTCAGTCCTCGTCTGCCTTGCGCAGCGCCAGGCGCGCCGCCGCAAGGGCCTCATGATAGGCCTCGCCGTCACCGAAATCGCCGAAACCGGCATAGCGGCCATGGGCCCCCATCAGGCGTCGCGTATGTTTGATGGGACACCAGTATTGTTCGGTCCGGGCCGACACCTCGCGGACATAGGCGATGACCCCGTTCACATAGGAACAATAGGCACAGTTCAGTTTTTCGAGGGCGTTCAGATAGGGCAGGCCTGTCCGGTCGAAAACCATGTAGCGGCCCCTTGGGACCTGCGGGATGCCGTAAACGCGGAAACAGATCGTCTGGTAAAGCGACACCCAAAGGTCGACCAGGGCGAACGGCAACATCAGCGAATAGATCACCGGGGCGCTCAGAACGTACAGGACCGGCGCCCCGAAAATGTATTTCAACAGGTGGGTGCGGCGTTCCTCGAGCCGGCGCTGCGCCTCTTCCTCGAACCGGGCCCGACCATGCTCCAGCCCGAACCGGAAGCCCGACCGCTGGCGTGAGATTTCGGCCGCCAGATCATGCTCCAGCGCATGAATCTGGCTCATGAGGGCGTCGACCCGGTTCGTCATGCGCGTTCCTGTCGTTCCACGCCCGCAACGGATATCGGCCCCGGCGACGTCACTTTGGCGGATGCGAGTCCAGCACCTGCACCTGCACCTGCATAGCATCCGTACCGGTCGGCGTCCCGGCGCATGGACGCGAACGCCGGGTCAGACCCGCGCCCATCCGGGTGTCTGGTTCCTGAACCATGTCAGCTGGCGCTTGGCGTAGTTGCGGGTCGCCTGGCGTGTGGCCTCGACCGCTGCCGCCAGGGTGCATGCGCCCGCGAGATGAGCTGCGAACTCGCGTACGCCGACGGCCTTCATGGCGGGCAGGGCAGGGTCAAGCCCCCGCGCGACCAGGGCCCGGACCTCGTCCAGTGCCCCGGCCTCGACCATCTGCGCCACCCGCAGGTCGCAGCGGGCGTACAGGGCCTGCCGGTCCGGCTCGATCACCTGACCCGTCCATGAACCCGGAGGCAGCAAAGGCTTCGTGTCGGCGGTCCAGTCGCTTAGGGCCCGACCGGTATGGCTGGCCACGGCCCAGGCCCGGGTCAGCCGCTGGCGGTCACCGGCCTCGATCCTTGCCTCGGCTCCGGGGTCAAGCACCGCCAGCTCTGCACGGAACGCCGCCTCGCCCCCGGCGTCGAAGATCGTGGTCGCCGCGTCCCGTTCAGCGAGCGGCACATCCGGAATGTCCGCCAGCCCTGTGGTCAGGGCTGTGAAATACAGCCCCGTCCCGCCGACCAGCAGCGCGGGTCGTCGTTCGGCGGCCAGTTCAGCCAGTTGTGGCATGACGGCCCGACTCCATCGCCCGACCGACCAGGGGTCCATGGCATCGGCGACCCCGTAAAGCCGGTGCTCGGCCCCGGCCTCTTCCGCGACCGTGGGCCGGGCACTCAGCACCCGAAGGTCGGCATACAGCTGCTGGCTGTCGGCATTGATGATCACCGCCCCGGTCCGGGCGGCCATCTCCAGCGCGCGCCGTGACTTGCCCGAGGCGGTCGGGCCGGCCAGCAGGGTGATCAGGGGCTCGGACAAGACGCGGACTCGGATTTTCGACCGGACAGGCAGGGTCGTTCGGCGATAGAACGCGCAACCCGACCCGGCAACCCGTCAGGATCATGCCCTTGCCCGACCGCGCTTCCGTTCTCGCCGCCCTTGATACCGTGATCGACCCCAGGAGCGGGCAGGGCCTCGTTGCGGCCGGTCTGGTCCAGGGGCTGGTCGTGGGGCCTGCACCTGAGGGGCTCCGCGCCGGGTTTGTCCTCGAGGTCGCCGCCGGTCACACCGCCCTCTATGCGCCGGTGCGGGACGCCGCCGAGGCCGCGCTTTCGGCCCTGCCGGGCATGGGTCGGGTCTCCGTGGTCCTGACCGCCGAAACGGCACCCGCGGCCAGACCGGTGCGTCGCGCGTCCCTGTCGCCCCAGGCCGTCGACCAGGGCCGGCCGAAAGCTCCGGTCGCCACCGACCGGCCGGCCCACGTCCGCCGCGTCCTGGCCGTGGCCAGCGGCAAGGGCGGGGTCGGTAAATCGACCGTCGCGGTCAATCTCGCCGCCGCCTTCGCCGCACGTGGCCTCTCGGTCGGCCTGCTGGATGCGGATGTCTATGGCCCGTCCCTGCCCACAATGCTCGGCATGACAGGCAAGCCGGAATACCGCGACGGCATGATGGAGCCGCACCTCATCCATGGCCTCAGGGCCATGTCTGTGGGCCTGCTGACCAAGGCCGATGACGCCATGATCTGGCGCGGTCCCATGGCCTCCCAGGCCCTGACCCAGATGCTGACCCAGACCCGCTGGGGTACGGAGGACGCGCCGCTAGACCTCCTCGTCGTCGATCTCCCGCCCGGCACCGGCGACGTCCAGCTGACCCTTGTGCAGAAGACACCGCTGGATGGTGTCGTCATCGTCTCGACCCCGCAGGAGGTGGCTCTCGCCGACGCCCGGCGCGCCCACACCCTGTTCCGGAAGGTCGACATCCCCACCCTCGGCCTGATCGAGAACATGACCGGCCCGGTCTTCGGTCGCGGCGGAGCGGAGGCCGAGGCCTTGAAGCTTGGCATCACCTTCCTCGGTGACCTGCCGCTCGACGCGGCCCTCCGCCAGGGTGCCGACGCCGGCGTTCCTGTCGTGGTCGGCGATCCGGACGGCGACATTGCCGGTCGTTTTGCGGGCTTTGCCGCAGGGCTCGCAAAAAAACTCGGTCTTCAGGGTTTTCAAACGCAACCCTGACCGCCACCTTGCGTGCTCCAGTCATGCGAGAGCCGCCCATGTCCGTCGACACCCTGTTCCGTCCGTTCCAGGTCAAATCCCTGAAGATGCCCAACCGCATCGTCATGGCCCCGATGACCCGGTCCTTCTCGCCGGGCGGCATCCCGACCGAGGATGTGGCCAGCTACTATCGGCGTCGGGCCGAGGGTGATGTCGGGCTGATCATCACCGAGGGAACGGTCGTCGAGCGGCCGGCCGCCCGGAACGACCCCAAGGTGCCGGTCTTCCATGGCCAGGCACTGCCGGAATGGAAGAAGGTGGTCGAGGAAGTCCACGCCGCCGGTGGCCTGATCGCGCCCCAGCTCTGGCATGTCGGGGCCGCCCGGGGTCAGGGCGCCGACTGGGAACCGCTCGGCAAGGTCGACAGCCCCTCGGGCCTGACCGGCCCCGGCAAGCAGAAATATGAGCCGATGACCGAAGAGGACATCGCCGACACCATCGCCGCCTTCGGTGCCTCCGCCCGGGCTTCGCGTGAGCTGGGCTTCGACGCCGCCGAGATCCATTCGGCGCATGGCTATCTGATCGACCAATTCTACTGGAGCGGGCTCAATGCCCGCGGTGACCACTGGGGTGGTCCTTCGATTGCCGAGCGGGCCCGGTTCGGGGTCGAGGTGGTCAAGGCCGTGCGCGAGGGCCTCGGGCCGGACATTCCGCTGATCATCCGGCTTTCGCAGTGGAAGCAGCAGGATTTCGACGCGAAGATTGCCCTCAATCCCGACGAAATGGCCGAATGGCTGTTGCCGCTCTCCGATGCGGGCGTCGATGTCTTCCACTGCTCCCAACGCCGGTTCTGGGAGCCGGAATTCGAGGGTTCGGACCTGAATTTCGCGGGCTGGGCCAAGGTCATCACCGGCAAGCCGACCATCAGCGTCGGCTCGGTCGGGCTGGATGGCGAGTTCATCGCCGCCTTTGGCGGGGCCGGGTCCCGTCCGGCCTCACTGGACGGCCTGATCCAGCGCATGGAGCGCGAGGAGTTCGACCTGATCGCCGTCGGCCGCGCCCTTCTGGCCGATCCCAACTGGGTGGTGAAGGTCCGTGACGGCCGTCAGGACGAGCTGAAGGATTTCGAGCGGTCAGCGATGATGACGCTGAGCTGAGAACAGGTGGTTGGTGATTGGTGGTTGGTGGTTTAGCGCATCACCGGCGCGGGCCGTTCATCACCGGCAGGTGAGCCGGCAATCACCAGTCACCAATCACCCTTCTTCCACCACCACCGCCGTCCCATAGGCCAGCACCTCGGTGACGCCTTCCATGATCTCATTGGCCTCATAGCGCATGCCGATCACGGCGTTGGCGCCCATGGCCCGGGCGTGTTCGACCATTTCCTGAAGCGCCTCAGCGCGTGAGGTCTCGGCCAGTCTCACATAGGTCTCCACCCGCCCGCCCAGCATCGACTGCAGTCCGCCGACCATGTCGCTGATGGCGTTTCGCGACCGCACGGTGATGCCCCGCACCAGCCCCAGGGTCTTCACTACCCGATAGCCGGGCGCGTCATTGGTGGTCACGATCAGCATGGTCATTTCCTCTCGAGAACCCGGAAGACGAAGCCGTGGTCGTCCTTCTCGCCGGCCGGGTGGGCCTCGGACGATAGCTCGATCCAGCCGGTCTCGTCGAAGGGGGGAAACATCACATCGCCGTCAGGGGTCGCCTCGACTTCGGTGAGATACAGCCGCTTCGCCCGCGGCAGGGCCTTTTCGAACAGGGCCACGCCGCCGATGACGCAGATCTCCCCGATCCCGTCCTCCTCGGCCGTCTCGCGCGCGATCTCGACCGCCTCGTCCAGCGTCGTGCAGACCACCGCCCCGCGCGCCGTGAAGGATTCATCGCGCGACAGCACCAGGTTCAGCCGCCCGGGCAGGGGCTTGAGCGGCAGGCTCTCCCAGGTCTTGCGGCCCATGATGCAGGGCTTGCCCAGGGTGATCGCCTTGAACCGCTGCAGATCGCTGCGCAGCCGCCACGGCAGGTCGCCGTCGCGACCGATGACGCCGTTGCGGGCGCGGGCGACGACGAGCACGAGTTGGGGGATGGTCATCAGCGGGGCTCCAGCCAGTGCAGCCATTTCCGCTGCATGGCCTGTTCAAGATCGATCCCCGCCCGGTCGCAATAGATCAGCAGCATCCCCAGCACGTCCGCCGCCTCATCGCCCAGCTTGCCGGCGTCCGCCGCACCCCGCGCCCGCCCGCTCATACGCAGATGTTCGGCGGTCAGTTCACCCAGCTCTTCCTGCAGCTTGAGGATGGCCCAATCGCCGGAGCGGTCGATGCCGTGCTCGCGCGCATAGATGTCGGAGATACGCAGGACATCGGCCTGCAGGGCCTTGAGGTCGAGTGTCATCAAACCGCGACCGGCGCCTTGATATGCGGCCAGGGCTCATAGCCCTCGAGCACGAAATCCTCGAGCGTATAGGCGAACAGGTTGTCCTTCGGCGTGATCGTCATGGTCGGGGCGGGCAGGGGCGCGCGGGCCAGCTGGGTCTCGGCCTGCTCGATGTGGTTCAGATACAGGTGGGCGTCGCCGAAGGTGTGGACGAACTCGCCCGGCTTCAGACCGCATACCTGGGCTACCATCAGGGTGAGCAGGGCATAGCTGGCGATGTTGAACGGTACGCCCAGAAACACATCCGCCGACCGCTGGTACAGCTGGCAGCTCAGCTTGCCGTCGGCGACGAAGAACTGGAACAGGCAGTGGCAGGGCGGCAGGGCCATGTCGTCGACATCGGCCGGGTTCCAGGCCGAGACGATGTGGCGGCGGCTGTTGGGATTGGTCTTGAGCCCCTCAACCAGCTTCGTGATCTGGTCGATCATCCGGCCGTCGGGTGCGGCCCAGGAGCGCCACTGCTTGCCATAGACCGGCCCCAGCTCGCCCTCGGCATCGGCCCATTCGTTCCAGATCGAAACGCCGTTGTCCTTCAGCCAGCCGATATTGGTCTCGCCGCGCAGGAACCAAAGCAGTTCGACGATGATCGACCGCAGATGCAGCTTCTTGGTGGTCAGGACGGGGAAGCCCTTGGTCAGGTCGAACCGCATCTGTCGCCCGAACACACCCAGGGTCCCGGTCCCAGTCCGGTCGTCGCGCCGGCTGCCGTTGTCGAGGATGTCGCGCAGCAGGTTCAGATACTGCCACTCCGGATGATCGGCCGCGACGGCACCGCTGCGGGCTTGGAGGTCAACGAGAGAGGCGACGGCGTTCATCCCACAAGAATGCCTCTGATTCGGAGGTCCGGGCAGCAAGGTGATTCGCTTGCCCACAGCCTATCCGCTTCCGTCCCCCGAAATGGGAGACAAGGAGCGCGGTCTCACCCCCTGAACCCGTCGGCCTCCAGAAACACCTGCTCCTCCGGCGTCGTCTCCCGCCCCAAAGCCCGGTTCCGATGCGGAAAGCGGCCGAAGCGGGCGATGATGTCGTGGTGATGCTCGGCCCAGCGGTCGTCGGGTTTGCGCTTCATCCGGGTCTGGAACAGTTCGACCTGCCGGGCCTGATCGGCGAGGTCCTCCGAATGCTGCAGCGGCAAATAGAAGAACCGCCGGATGTCGCCCGCAATCTGCAGGTCGTACCCGGCCGCCAGCGCCTGCTCTGCGAAAAGCCGCGCCAGCGGATCCGTAGCGAAGGCATGGCCCGTGCCCCGGAAGGCGTTGCGCGGAAACTGGTCCAGCAGGATCAGCAGGCCCAGCGCGCCCTCCGCCGTCTCCGCCCAGGAATCCAGCGCCCGCCGGGCAGCGGCATGGTGTGCGACCTCGAACCGTTCCCGGAACAGGGTGTCGAAGGCGTCATCCCTGGCGAACCACTTCGAGGGTCCGGCCTCTTTCCAGAAGGCGATGACGTCGGAAGGCGTTATGTCTGTGTGCATGAGTCAGAACCTAAGCGCCCCGCTCCCCGTCTTCCATGACCGCGACTGCGATCTTTCCATCATTCGCGGCAA
>CANMXH010000002.1 GCA_947501315.1 Caulobacteraceae bacterium
CGCTTCGCTTCGTCGGGGATGACAAGCTCACCTTTTGCGACGACGCCGGGCATCAGCCCCCCGTCGCATTGTGCAGCCCGCGGTCGCGCGGATTCCGTCCGAAGGCCTGTTCGCACACGGCGCGGCCGAACTCTTCGGAGACCATCATCTGGCGGTCGCCCAGCAGGGCGCCGAGCCGGCCCTGGGCGCTGGTCGCGACCGAGACGGGGAAGCGGCCCACGACCCGGTTGTCGTCGGCGGGGTCGACGAACTCCACAGTCCCCGACAGCGTATGGCTGCCCTCGCCGGACAGCAGGGTTTCCAGACGGCCGGCGCGCTCCATTTCGTCGATATGGACGCGGACGTTGATCGGCACCGTGCCCCACATGCAGCGGCGCAGCTCCTCATGGACCTCGGCCGAAAAGGTCAGGGCGAAGTCTTCCTCCGCATCCAGCCAGCCGGTCGACAGGGTGACCGAGCCGGCCTGGGCGGTTTCCTGCAGGCCGATCGGCAGGGCCATGGGCGGGCCGCCCTCGATAACAGGCGCGCAGGCCGCAACGGACAGCAGGGCGGCGGCGACGACGGCGGTGACGGCGGATTTCATTTCGGGCTCCCCGGGTTTTCGGGTCAAGCTTTAGCGTCGCGCGCGGTGAACGCCGGATGAACTGCCCTCGTCCGGCGATGAATTCGCCGGGACCTGTGTCAGGAACCGAACACCTCGACCCCGATCCCGCCGTCGGGGGTCAGCCAGGCCCGTTTCATGCCCTGGCTGTTGAAGGGGGCGGTGATATTGCCGTCGCGGTCCAGCGCGATCAGGCCGCCGTCGCCGCCCATGTCGCCGATCTCCTCGATCACGGCCCGCCCCGCTTCGGCCAGGCTCTGGCCCGCCCCGACGCGCCAGCTGACCTGGGCGCAGGCGGCGACGCGGATGAAATACTCACCCTGGCCGGTGCCCGAGACGGCGACCCGGCCGTCGGCCCAGCTGCCGGCACCGGGGATGGGCGTGTCGCCGACGCGGCCCGGCATCTTGCCGAACACGCCCGCGGTCGAGGTCGCCGCCGCCAGCCGGCCCTCGCGGTCCAGAACGCAACAGCCGACCGTGCCGTGGGCCAGGGTGCCCGGCGGGTGATTGTCCTCGCCCTGACCGGCCCGGGTGAACCAGGCCGCTTCGTCGGCAATGGGTTCGAGCCCCTGATCGAAAGCGAACAGGGATGCGCCCTCTCCCGTCAGCATGACGTGGGGGGTCCGATCCATCACGGCGCGGGCGGCCACGACGGGATTGCGGAAGCCCTGCAGGGCTGCGACGGCGCCGGCCTTGCGCGTCGACCCGTCCATCAGGCTGGCGTCGAGCTCATACGCCCCCGCCAGATTGGGCGAGGCCCCGCGCCCGGCGACATAGAGGCCGGAATCCTCCAGCAGGACCGTGGCCTCGACCGCCACGTCCAGCGCCGACACACCGAAATCCAGCCGCGCCTTCATGGCCGCCACGACCTCGCCCATGTGAGCGATCTCGCGGGTGTAGTCGCGTTCGCGCCGGGCGCCGGCACCGCCGTGGAGGATGAGGGCGGGTCTGCCGGTCATCAGGGCCTCTTTCAACTCGGGTCGAGGGTCGCTAGCGTCGCTGGACGACGGCAGCGCTTTCGCCCGTCATGCGCGCCAAGGGACGATCCGTGCAAGCTTCAGGGCCTTTTGCGGCTGCAAATTCCGCCGGGATCGGGATTGATCCGACGCTGAACCCGTCATCGATGGCCGCGTCGTTCAAACGGTTCGGTCGCATCCACATCCCGGGCTTCCTCCAGCCGGCTTCGGCCGAAAGGCTGCACCGGAGCCTTGCGGCAGAACGGCTCTGGATGTGCTCCACCCTGGGCGGGGGCCAGACGATCGACATTCCGGTGGAACAGCTGGAGGCCTTTGCGCCGGATCAGGCGACCCGGTTCCTGACCCTCGCCCATGCCGAGGCGCGGGACGGTTTCCACTACATGTTCGACAGCCTGCGAATCAGCGATCTGTTCGAGAAGGGGGAGCCGCTGGATGCGACCTATGCCGCCGCCTATGCCTTTCTCAACAGTGCAGTATTCCTCGATTTTGTGCGTGCGTTGACGGGCGATAGCCGGCCTAACCACGTCGACGCCCAGGCCACCCGATATGAGCGCGGCCACTATCTCACCCAGCATGATGACAAGAAGCCGTCGTCGGGCCGGCTGTATGCCTATGTGCTGAACCTGACGCCCCATTGGCGGACGGACTGGGGCGGGCTGCTCAATTTCATCGACGCCGACGGCCATGTGGCCGAGGCCTACAGCCCGGCCTGGAACGCCCTGAACCTGTTCCGTGTGCCCCAGCCCCACGCCGTGTCCTGCGTGGCTCCCTTCGCCGGCGCGCCGCGCCTGTCCATCACCGGCTGGGTGCGCCAGATTGAGCCCGGCCTCCCCCCCTCACGAAAGACGTCCTGATGCGCGCAGTCCTGTCCAAGGTCCCCGGCGGCCCCGAAACCCTCGTCGTCGAGGATGTGCTGGATCCCCGGCCGATGAAGGGCGAGGTGGTGATCGATGTCCGGGCCATCGGGGTCAATTTCCCCGACACCCTGATCATCGAGGACAAATACCAGTTCAAGCCGACCCGGCCCTTCTCGCCCGGTGGCGAGGTCGCGGGTGTGGTCGAGGCGATCGGCGAGGGTGTGACCCATGTCCGCAAGGGCGACCGGGTCATCGCCGTGCCCGGCTGGGGCGGCATGGTCGAGCGCCTGGCCGTGCCCGCCGCTTCGGTGATGAAAATTCCCGATGCGATGGATTTCAACACGGCCGCCGCGCTGGTGATGACCTACGGCACCTCCTGGTACGCCCTTAAGGACCGGGCGCAGCTGAAGCCGGGTGAGAGCCTGCTGGTGCTGGGTGCTGCGGGCGGCGTCGGCATTGCCGCGGTCGAGCTCGGCAAGGCCATGGGGGCCCATGTGATCGCCGCCGCCTCGACCCATGAAAAGGTCCAGTTCGCCCTGGAGGCGGGGGCCGACAACGGCCTGATCTATCCCTCGGGCAAGATGGACAAGGCCGCGCAGAAGGAACTGTCGGGCGAGCTGAAACTGGCCTCGGGCCGCGACGGGCCGGATGTGGTCTATGATGCGGTCGGCGGCGACTATTGCGAGCCGGCCCTGCGCGCCATGGACTGGAACGGCCGCTATCTGGTGGTTGGATTCCCGGCGGGTATTCCGTCCCTGCCGCTGAACCTGACCCTGCTGAAGTCGGTGTCGGTGATCGGGGTTTTCTGGGGCGCCGCCGTCATGCGCGACCCGGCCGCCCACGCCGCCAACATGGCGGACCTTCTGCGCTTTTGGGAGGAAGGCAAGATCCGCCCCCGCGTCAGCCGCACCTTCCCGCTGGAACGCGCCCATGAGGCCATCAAGGCCCTGGGCGACCGGTCGGTAATGGGCAAGGTCGTGGTCACGGTCGATTCATGACCCTGCGCCTGTCGCCCGCGCTGGACGTCGCTGCGCTGCGCCAGTCGTTCGGAACCCGGCGGCGGCTGCATGTTCCCGGCGTGCTCGCGCCCGACAGCGCTGACAGCATCGCCGCCGCCCTCGAGGCCTTTGACGGCTGGAAGGTCAGTGTCTCGGCCGGGGGCGAGTTCTTCGAACTGCCGCTGAAGGGGCGGGTCGCCGCCGAGCCCGCCAAACAGGGCTGGATCGACGCGGCCCGCGTCGACGGGGCCGAGCCGCGCATGCAGTACATCTTCGACACTCGCCGGCTGGATCCGGAGCCGGAGGAAGCACAGCAAGACGCGGTCAGCGCTGTGCCGGATTTTCTCAACGGGCCGGACTTCCTCGCCTTCGTGCGGGGTGTGACCGGTGACGACCGGATCGATTTCGTCGACGCCCAGGCCACCCGCTACCGACCCGGCCAGGTCCTGACCAGCCATGACGATGCCGCCGAGGGCAAGAACCGGCTCTATGCCTATGTGCTGAACCTGACCCGTGACTGGCGCTCAGACTGGGGCGGGGTTCTGGCCTTCGAGGGGGCGGACGGCCACATCGAGGCGGGGTTCGTTCCGGCCTTCAATGCGCTCAATCTGTTCGCTGTGCCCATGCGCCATGCCGTGACCCAGGTCGCCAGTTTTGCGTCCCGGGACCGGTTGTCGATCACAGGCTGGCTGCGCTCGCACGAGCCGGTTCAGACCGTTCTTCGCTTGAGTTGACGCACCGTCCGGGGCCTTGCCCGGCGATGGCGGGTTCATCACTAAGGACACAAAGAAGGCCACAAAGGACACAACGGGTCCTGTGCGGTCCTCCGGACCAGCCCTGCCGGTGCGCGGAATCAATGCGGCGTAAGCCGCGATCTCAAGTCAGCCCTTGCAGGCATCGACCTCGACACGGACCGGCCCTCTTCGTGTCCTTTGTGGCCTTCTTTGTGTCCTTTGTGATGAACCTTCCGGCTGCCGCGCCTCACCTGAAGGATCGGCAGCAGATTCACCTCAGCCGACGATCATTCTAGACGTCCCGCAGCCGTTCCAGCGCTGCATCGGCCAGGTCCTTGTGCCGGCGTTTGATATTGGCCCCCAGGGTGGCGATCAGGGCCGTGATCACCGCCGCATCGTCGGTGAAACCGATGCCGGCGAAAATGTCCGGAATGGCGTCGACGGGCAGGACGAAATAGGCCAGCGCCCCGAGCATGACCCCCTTGGCCGCCGTCGGAGTCTCCGGGTCGCGGGCGGCATACCAGACGCTGACTATCTGCCGGGCGAAGGGGATGCGGGCCGCGGTGCGCCGGATCTTGGGCCAGAACCCTCTCTGGACCCGGACCTCATTGACCTGCTGGATGGACGGCACGAGCGCCCGGGACGGGTCGAGGGCCTCGTCGGGGGTGATCGGTTTGGAATTCGTGGTCATGGCGGCTAAAGCCCCGCAACTGATCTCTGGTTCAACATCCATATAGGGGCTTCGGCCATGAAACTCGACGGGTCGATTGCGGCAGTGGTGACAGGCGGAGCCTCAGGCCTCGGCGAGGGCACGGCGCGGGCCATCGCGGCCACGGGGGCGAAGGTCGCCCTGTTCGACATGAACGCCGAACGCGGCGAGGCGATTGCGGCCGAGATCGGCGGCGTCTTCTGCCACGTCGACGTCACCGACGATGCCAGCGTCGCAGCCGGCTTCGAGCAGGCCCGCGCCGCCCACGGCCAGGAGCGTCTGACGGTCAACTGCGCCGGCATCGCCACCGGCCAGAAGACGGTCAGCCGCAAGAAGGACACCGGCGAGATCCGGGCCCATGACATGGCCGGTTTTGAGCGCACCGTGCGGGTCAATCTGTTCGGTACCTTCCGCGTGCTCAGCCAGTCGGCGGCCGGCATGGTGACGCTGGAGCCCATGGCCGACGGCGAGCGCGGCCTGATCGTCAACACCGCCTCGGTGGCGGCCCAGGACGGCCAGATCGGCCAGGCGGCCTATTCGGCCTCCAAGGGAGGGGTTTATGCCATGACCTTGCCGGTGGCCCGCGACCTCGCCCAGGAAGGCATCCGTTGCAACACCATCCTGCCCGGCATCATGTGGACGCCGATGATGGCCGGCATGGACCAGAAGATCCAGGACGCCCTCGCCGCCGCGATTCCGTTCCCGAGCCGGCTCGGCACGCCTGCCGACTATGCCTCGCTTGTGCTGGAGCTGGCCCGCAACGTCTACATCAACGGCGAGTGCATCCGGTTGGACGGCGCGATCCGCATGGCGCCGCGCTGACGCGCAGGCAGGGCGCTACGCCCGGCTCGCGGAGCCTCGCTGCTTGAGCGCGGAATTCTGGCTTGGGGGCTTGCGAGGGGGCGGGCCGCTCGCTATACGCCCGCCTCCGACTGAAGTGCGGGCGTAGCTCAGTGGTAGAGCACAACCTTGCCAAGGTTGGGGTCGAGAGTTCGAATCTCTTCGCCCGCTCCAGTTGGAACCTGAAAAGCCCGGCTTCGGCCGGGCTTTTTGCATTTTGGGCGCTAACGCCGACGACGCGGTCGCCCGCTGCTTGAGCGCGATGACCTCATGGGCGTCCAGTGGGAAGGGTTCATCACAGCGGGCACAACGGGCCACAGCGGACACGAGGGGATGGAGACGGTGGCACCATCGCCAATCGCTTCCTTCAGGCTCGATGTTTCGTCAAGGCGAGGATCGGCGGCAAAGCCGCCCCTGTCTCGTTTCGATGCCGGGAAGGATCGACACCCGCGCCAACCGCCCGGTCCCGTCGTGTCCGTTGTGACCGCGTTGTGCTCGCCGTGATGAACCTCTCGACCCGCGCCAACTGAGCCGACGAACGTTCTAGAGACCCAGGGCGGTGCGGATGTCGCGCCAGTCGATGTATTTGAAATTCTGGGTGCCGACGTCGTTGATGTCGTCCTGCACCACGACCAGTCCTTCCGGGAAGGCGTCGCCCACGGGGCCGCCCAGGGCGGCCAGGCCGTCGGTACCGGTGACACGGTCGACCGCGCCGTCCCGGACCACGAAACGCCCCGCATAGACGGGCGCGGCACCGTCGATACGCCAGACGGGGAAGGTCGAGTCGCCCTGGCTGGAACCGATCAGATAGCGGGCCGCGCCGTCCTCGATGACCGTCAGTCCCTCGGCGTCCGCGACCAGCACGCCCGGCGCGATCGGCTGGATCAGGGTGCGCGCCGCGCCGGTCGACGGGTCGAGGCCATAACGCCACAGGCCGACGTTCTCCTCGGTGATATAGAGGGTATTGGTCGCTTCATCGGCGGCGCAGCCTTCCGAAATCGTGCCGACGTCGAAGCGGCGCACCTCGCGGGCAACAGGCGTGCCTGCGACGTCTGCGGTCAGGACGAACTGCCGCACCTCGCCCTCGTGACCGACCAGCACAGCATGGATCTCGGTGCCGCGCCGGGCGAAGCAGAAGCCGTAGGGTTCGACGACGTCGGTCGTGATGGCACCCCAGGGACGCACGCCGCTGTCCGCAGCTGGATCGAACAGATACAGGGCCACGCCCGTCTTGCCCGGGGTCCTATCACTGGCCCCCAGCACCACCTGCGGCCGGCCGCCCACGGTCAGGCCTTCGGTCAGATCGACATTGTTCAGCAGGCCTTCCGGCAGGAACTGGAGGACAGCGCCATCGAGGCCGTAGATGTAAAGGCCGGCCTTCTTGTCAGTGCCCGCAACGAAGCCGCGCGTCGCGACCCCGCCGATCATGATCGGGGCGGAGCCGGCCCAGATGGCAGGATCATCGGCGGCGTCCTGTCCGGCCGTCCCGACCGACGGTGTTTCGAGCCGGGCCGTGACATCGGTGCCTGCGCCGATGAACCCTTCGCCCTCGCCCTGGTAGTCGACCTCCCGGGTCGCACAGGCGGTCAGGAGAGCGGCCGACGCCACAAGCGTGGTCAGGGTGCGGACGAACATGGGGTGCGCCTGTGAGCGATTGTGCAAGTCGCGCCAGAACACGGGGCTTCGGGAGCGTCAACGCAAGCGTCGATGACGTGACCGCGACAAAATGGTGAATGACCTTCAGGCTTCGGATTAATCGTCACTTTCGCGTTCAAAAAACGCCAAGCCTGCTTCGTCAAACCGTCGCGACCGCGTCGCCCCTTCACCCTAGCTGGACCGCCAGAACCGGCGACCGTGGGGGCGTCCGGGCCATCGGGATGCTCGTTATGAAACTTGGACTTCTGCTCGGTGCCGCGCTCGCGCCGCTCGCCTTTGCCGGCGCTGCCTTCGCCCAGACCGCTCCTGAGCCGTCGGCCCAGCTGGACGATGTCGTTGTGATGGGCAATCGCCCGATCGCGGAATCCGAGGCGGCCGCCCTGCGGGTGCAGCGCAACGCCGACTCGCTCGTCACCGTCGTGGCCTCGGACTCGGTGGGCCGCCTGCCCGACCAGAACGTCGCCCAGGCCGTCGGACGCCTGCCGGGTGCCGCCGTTGCCCGCGACCAGGGCCAGGCCCGCTACATCAGCCTGCGCGGTGCGCCGGTGAACTGGACGACCCTGTCCATCGGCGGCATCTCGATCGTCAGCCCCGAGGGCCGCGACACCCGTTATGACAGCCTGCCCTCGGCCATTGCCTCGCAGATCGTGGTCAGCAAGGCCGTGACGCCCGACATGACCGGCGAGACCATCGCCGGCAACGTCAACATCATCACCCGTTCGGCCTTCGACTATCCGGGCCTGCGCATCTCCGGCAAGGCCGGCGGCGGCTATGTCGAACTGGGCGAGCGTCAGGAATACGAAGGTCAGCTGGTCGCGTCGAACCGCTTTGACACGGACATGGGCGAGTTCGGCCTGCTGGTCTCGGGCAGCTACTACCAGCGCAACATGATCACGGACAACTATGAGATCGACTGGGAGACCGTCTCCCAGGACGTCCAGCCGGGTGGTTCGACCCGCCTCTGGGCGCGCGAGACCGAGAACAAGCTGTACCGCCTGACCCGCAAGAACTACTCCCAGTCGGGTCGCCTCGACTGGCGCCCGTCCGACAACCATCGCCTGTTCGTCGAGTCGATCTTCACGACCTTCACGGACGATGAGGCCCGCGACAACTACATCTTCGACATGGACGACCGTCAGTCCGATCCGTCGACACCGCCGCGTTCGGCCCTGACGCCCTGCACCGTGACGCCGGTCACGACCGTGACCAACACCGGCTATGCCGACACCTGCATCGGCAACACCTCCCTGGTCGGCACCGTCTACGGCATCGACATCAACCAGCGCGCCACCCTGCGCGCCTACGAACAATCGGTCTTCACCAACACCCTCGGCGGTGATCATGAGTTCAACGACGGCTGGTCGTTCGACTGGCGGCTGAACTACACCAAGGCGATCGACGACCGCTCGGTGGTGGGCGAGGCGCGCTACGACAGCCCGTCGACCCGCAACCTGCGCCCGACCATCTCCTACAATTTCACCGACACGGACGTCGCCCGCGTCCGGCTTTTCAACACGATCTCGACCTCCGGTCCGACGACCTTTACCGCCGGCGGACTGGTCCGCGACATCGATACCTTTGCCCGCCCCCTGTCCTCGCTGACGTCGTCCAAACTGATCGACGAGACCGAGGCCTATACCGCCAAGTTCGACCTGCGCCGGAATTTCGACTGGATGGGCAACGACGCCACCTTAACCTTCGGCGGCCAGTACGACCAGCGGACCAAGGACGCGGACAATCGGGTCATGACCCTGAATTCGGCCGCCCAGTTCACGGCCGCCGGAATCTCGACGACCTTCGTCCCGGTTTCGCTGGGTGCCGCCTTCAACGGCGAAATCCCGCTGGGCTATGACTTCCGCTATTTTGACCAGCAGGCCATGCGCGATCAGGTCGCCCGGGCTGCGGCGCTGAACCCCTATGTCTCCCAGCCCGCCAACGACTACAACGTCACGGAAGAGGTGGCTGCGGTCTATGCCATGGCGCGCGTCGCTTATGACTGGGGCTCGATCCTGGGCGGCGTACGGGTCGAGAACATCGTCAACACCGGCCAGGCCATTGTGACCCTCGCCGGCGTGCCGACCGGGATCGAGGTCGAGAATGACATGACGCTGGTCTACCCCAGCCTGCACATCAACTACGACCTCGCCGACGACAAGAAGCTGCGCCTCTCGTTCAACAGCGGCGCGGCGCGTGCGGACTATGACCAGCTGCGTCCGAACTTCACCTTCAACGACTCCAACCAGACCGTCTCGGGCGGCAATCCCGAGGCCCAGCCCGAGCGCGCCTACGGTGTCGACGCCTATTTCGAATGGTATGTGCAGCCCCAGGGCTATGTGATGTTCGGCGCCTTCTACAAGAAGGTCGAGGACGTCCTGTTCAGCGACACGCGGACCTTCGGATCCAACGTTCTGAACACCCCCGGCGTGGATCGCTCGGGCTATCTGCTGAGCACCGAAGTCAACGGCGGCGAGGGCTATATCCGCGGCCTCGAGTTCGCGGTTCAGCAGCAGCTCTCGATCTTCACCGAGCAACTGGACCTGCCGGAATGGATGGGTGGCTTCGGCCTGACGGCCAACGTCACCCTGAACGACAGCGAGGCCGAGGCCCCGGACGGCAGCAAGGTCGTCCTGCCGAACACCTCGGACTTGGTCTATAACGTCGGTGCCTACTACGAGCAGTACGGCCTGTCGGCGCGCCTGAACTATCAGCGCCGCAGTGAGTGGCTGGACTCCTTCGGTGCCCTGGCCGACGGCGGCAATACGTTCTGGGCCTCGGATGACGAGCTGGACTTCTCGGCCCGTTACGCCTTCAGCGACAACATCGAAGTCTATTTCGATGCCTCGAACCTGCTGAACAACCCGGGCCGCCGCTATGCGGGGGAATCGGCCTACACGATCGAGTGGGAACAGTTCGGCAGCCGCTACACCGGCGGTGTCCGATTCGTTTTCTAAGCCAGGCTGATCGACAGAAGAACGGGGCCGGGCAGCGATGTCCGGCCCTTTTTCTTCGGTGCTGCCCCGATCCGCTAGGGTGACGCTGGACGGGACGTTCAAGCCCGGCTAGGTGGCCGTCGGGGCGAAAGCGGACCGGCTCGGTTCGCCGTTTGCAAGGTGTCTCCCGGATGGGCGTTTGTCGCGCCAGAACGGGACAGTCAGGTCACATGTTTCTCGAAGGCCAGGTCAACTGGATGTGGGTTCTCGGGGCGGTCGCCGCCGTGGGCTGGGTCGTGGGCCTCGTCGCCCTTTGGTTCGCCGTCCGCAACAGCTCCCGTCACGTCGACACCTCGGACCAGCTCGATCTGGTCCAGCGCGTCGCCGACGACTCGCAGAAGCGCCTGTTCGAAACTCTGAATGCCATTCCCGTCGCCCTGGTCGAAACCGACCGGCAGGGCAAATTCGTCTTCGCCAACCGTGCCGCCCACCAGCTGCTGGGCCGCAAGGACGCCGAGCTGATCGGGCTGCGTTTCCATTCGGCGACCTGGGGCATCACCTTCCCCGACGGCCGGCCCGTACCGCCGGACCTTCTGCCCAGCGCCCGCGCCCTGCGCGGCCAGACCGTGCGCGGCTTCCAGCATCTGCTGGCCAACCCTGCCTCACGCCGCAAAATGCTGGTCTCCGTCACGGCCATGCCGATCGAGAACGAGCTGGGCCAGATCACCGGCTCGACGGCCGCCATCGTCGAGACCGAAGGCCTGCAGACGCCCGAACGCGCCGCGCCCGAATTCACGGCGCCTGAGCCCGTCGCGGCCACAGCCGACGACCTGACCCGCCGGGTCTTCGACGCCGCCTCGAGCGCCCTCGTCGTCGTCGGGGCCAATGGCCGGATCCGCGAGGCCAACCGAACCGCCCTGCTGGTCCTGGGTCGCCCGGACGCCGAAGGCGATTTCGTCGACCTGTTTGTGGACGAGGATGAGCGCGTCGAGGGGCGTCAGGCCCTGCACGCCGCCCTGGCCGCGCCGGCCGGGGAAGCCGAGCCCTTCACCTCGCGTCGTGGTGACGAGGGCGGCATCCGCTGGTCCATGCTTCCGCTGGCTGATGCCGAGGGGCGGATCGATGCCCTGCTGCTGGCCGGTGAACGGGCCGAGCCGATCGCGAGCCCCGCCCCGGTGGTCCTTGAGGTCGTGGCCGAACCGCCGGCCGTCTCTGACGAAACCCTGGCCCTGCGCGAGGCGGCCGAGGAGGCGCGCCGTCAGGCTGCCGAAGCGCTCGCCGCCGCCGCCGCCGCCCGCGAGGAGGCGCAGACCGCCCATGCCGCCGCGCGGACGGCTGCAGAGGACGCCCGGGCCGAGCTGGCCGGGGGGCGCCGGATGGAGAGCGTCGGCCGTCTGACCGGCGGGCTGGCGCATGACTTCAACGCCCTGCTGGGCGTGATGACCGGTGCCCTCGACATGATGTTGCGCCAGGCCGACGACCCGGCCCGGGTGCGCCGTATCGGTCAGGCCGCCCTGGCCGCCGGCCAGAAGGGCGAACTGTTGACCCGTCGCCTGACCGCCTTTTCTCAAGGTGACGACGAGCCGGTGCTGCGTGCCCTCGACGCCGGCGTCCTGTTGCGGGGCATGGAGACCCGGCTGCGGGCCCTCGGGGGGCCGGGCGTTGACCTGATGATCGAGGGCCCGTCGGGGGACGCCCCGGTCCGGCTGGACCCTGTTGCCTTCGAGGGCGCGGTCCGCAGCCTCACCCAGAACGCCATCGACGCCGTAGCCGGCCGGGGCTCGGTCGCGGTGCGGCTGGAAACCCTGCTGGAAGGCGGGGTGCGTCTGAGCGTGCGGGACAGCGGTCCGGGCATGGATCGGGAGCTGGCCGCCCGCGCGGTCGAGCCCTTCTTCACGACCCGCGAGGGCGCGGCGGGCCTCGGCCTTTCCCAGGCCTATGCCTTCGCCCGCCAGTCGGGCGGTGTCCTGTCGATCGACAGCGCCCCCGGCGACGGGGCGGAAGTCTCGATCACCCTTCCGCAGGGCGACTGAGCCGCCCGCGCCGACGCCGGCGCGAGGCGGGGCAGCGGATTTTCTGATCGATGACTGCGGATCGGCCGCGAACCCGCCTATATGGGGTCGGACGGTTGACCCTCGCGGGTAGGCCGCTAGGTTCCGCCCGCCCTCCCGCGTCCACGACTTGTCTTGAGAGATTCCATGGCCGAAGCCGCCGCTCCCCGCGCCCCGTATGACGTCGTCATCATCGGCGGCGGTCCGGGCGGTTACAACGCGGCCATTCGGGCAGGCCAGCTCGGCCTGACCGCCGCTTGCGTCGAGATGCGCGAGACCCTGGGCGGCACCTGCCTGAATGTCGGCTGCATGCCTTCCAAGGCCCTGCTGCATGCCTCGGAACTCTATGAGATGGCGGGCAAGGAATTCGCCGGCTTGGGCATCGAGGTGACACCGAAGCTCAATCTGGCGCAGATGATGGCCCAGAAGGCCGAGAGCGTGATCGCCCTGACCAAGGGCATCGAATTCCTGTTCAAGAAGAACAAGGTCGACTGGGTCCGCGGCCGCGGCCGGATCGCCGGTGCCGGCATGGTCGAGGTGACGGCTGCGGACGGCTCGGTCAGCACCCTTGCGGCCAAGAACATCGTGATTGCCACCGGCTCCGAGCCCACCCCCCTGCCGGGCGTGGCCTTCGAGGCCGGCAAGGTGGTGGATTCGACCGGTGCCCTGTCGCTGCCGGCCGTGCCGAAACATCTGATCGTCGTCGGGGCCGGGATCATCGGCCTGGAGCTGGGCTCGGTCTGGCGTCGGCTGGGGGCGCAGGTGACGGTGGTCGAATATCTGGACCGGATCAGCCCCGGCATGGACAGCGACCTGGCCAAGGCCTTCCAGCGCACCCTCACCAAACAGGGCATGGCCTTCAAACTGGGCTCCAAGGTCACGGCCGCGAAGTCCTCGAAGGACGGGGTCGAGCTGACGGTCGAGCCCGCGGCCGGCGGGACGGCCGAAACCCTGACCGGCGATGTGGTTCTGGTGGCCATCGGCCGGCGTCCCTACACCGAGGGCCTCGGCCTTGAGACGGTGGGCATCACGCCCGACAAGCGCGGCTTCCTCGACAACGATCATTTCAAGGTCGCGGAAGGCGTCTGGGTCATCGGCGATGTCACCCACGGTCCGATGCTGGCGCACAAGGCCGAGGAGGATTCGGTCGCGGTGATCGAGCTGATCGCGGGCAAGGCGGGCCACGTCGACTACAATCTGGTGCCCAGCGTGGTCTATACCGCCCCCGAGGTCGCCTGGGTCGGCCAGACCGAGGACCAGCTCAAGGCGGCGGGTGTGGCCTACAAGGCCGGGAAATTCCCCTTCACCGCCAACAGCCGGGCCAAGATCAACCACGAGACCGACGGCTTTGCGAAGGTCCTGGCCGATGCCGCCACGGACCGTATCCTCGGTGTCCACATCATGGGGCCCCAGGCCGGTGAAATGATCGGCGAGGCCTGTGTGGCCATGGCCTTCGGCGGCTCGTCGGAAGACATCGCCCGCGTCTGCCACCCCCACCCGACCCGCTCGGAAGCCGTCAAACAGGCGGCCATGGGCGTCGAGGGCTGGACGATGCAGGCCTAGAAGCAGGCGGCAGCCGTCACCGGGACTCACCCGCGCGGATGGGCTGCGGCATAGGCGGTCAACAGGTGTTGGGCGTCGACCGCGGTGTATTTCTGGGTCGTCGACAGGCTGGCGTGGCCCAGCAGTTCCTGAATGGAGCGCAGGTCCGCCCCGGCCCCCAGCAGGTGGGTGGCAAAGCTGTGGCGCAGGGCGTGGGGGGTGGCCGAGGCCGGCAGACCCAGCCGCCCGCGCAACTGCTGGACCATGGCCTGGACGTGGCGTGGCGTCAGCGGCCCCCCGCGCCGGGCGCGGAACAGGGCGTCGGTGGATGTGAGCGGGAAGGGCAGCAGCGCCAGATAGGCGTCCACCGCCTCGCGCACGGCCGGCAGGACCGGGGCCAGCCGCGTCTTGCCGCCCTTGCCGGTGATGCGCAGGGCTTCGGGCAGGGGGGCGTCGGCGCGGGTCAGCGACAGGCCCTCCGAAATGCGCAGTCCGCAGCCGTAGAGCAGGGTCAGGACCGCGCGGTCGCGGGCGGCCTCCCAGACCTCGGCGTCCGGGTCGGCCCCGGTTTCGTTCAACAGGCCGCGCGCCTGATCCTCGCTGACGGGGCGGGGCAGGGACGGCTTGATCCGGGGGCCACGCACAAGGGCGAGCTGAGGCGCGGGCGTGGCGCAGCGCCGGTCGAGAAAGCCGTGAAAGGCGCGAATCGCCGAGAGGGTCTGGCTGAGCGACCGGGCCGCCAGTGGCTGATCGCCCCGGTCCTGTGAGCCCTGGCGACGCTCGGCCAGATGGGCGCGGACCTCGGCGGCGGTGACCGTCCCGAGGTCGGTCAGCCGCTGCGGCTCGCCGCGATGCCGCTGCAGAAAGGCGAGATAGCCCCGGCCGATGCGGCCATAGGCCTCCAGGGTGTTCGGAGCCAGGCGGCGTTCGTGGGCCAGGTGTTCCAGCCAGGCCGCCAGGGCCTCATCCGCGGTCAGCTGAGAAGCGGCCATCGCTCCGCCGTTCGTTCTACCACCCGGGCGATGAAGGCCACCAGTTCGCAGCCCATTGTGGGGGTGAAACCGTCTTCCTCGGGTGAGCCGAAGGCGCAGACGGCGGGGCGAGCGGCGCTTTCTCCGCCCGGAAACTGTGGTGCCATCCGGATCAGGGCCACGGACTTCACCTCGGCCTCGTTCGCACCGAACAGGTTCAGCCCGTCGAAATTCGGCCCCAGCCAGGTCAGGCCGTGCTCGCCCAGAAGACCGTCGACACCGCCGGCCTCGAGTCCGCGCCAGCCGAACGGCACGCCGCCGGGTTTCTCAAGGGCGATCGCGGCGCCGGCCAGGCCGAACCGTCCCTGCGCCACAGCATCGAGCCGCCGGGCGAGGTCGGACGGATTGCGCGCCTCCATCAGGTCGAGGGCCGCGACATGGGTCTGGGTCTGGGCGGCGAAATTGGCCCGGGCGATCGATTCGATCCGCTTGCGGGCGTCCGCCTCGCGCTCGGCGGCCTCTTCCAGCTTCGTCAGGGCGGCGCGGCCGAACTCCACGACATTGCGGCCGTGGGGCTTGAGCCCGATTTCCTCCAGCAGGGAGCGGTCATCCAGCAGGGTCTGCGAATTGGCCTGCAGCCAGGCGCGGATTTCCGGCCAGTGAGGCTCCTTGGGGGCCTCGGCCGCCGGCTGGCTCGCGGAGGGATCAGGCTTGCCGCTCAAAAACCTCTCCTCGAGGGGACGCTACAGGATCGCGGTCCCCGGGTTTTGTCGATCCTTACAGGATCGACTGGCCGGTCTTGCCCCAGTCCGCGAGGAAGGCATCAAGCCCCTTGTCGGTTAACGGGTGCTTGACCAGGGCCTTGAAAACATCGGCCGGCAGGGTCGCGGCGTCGGCACCGGCCACGGCGGCGGCGCTGACATGGCCCGGATTGCGCAGGGAGGCGGCCAGAATCTGCGTCTCGAAGCCGTGCACATCATAGAGTACCCGGATCTCCTCCAGCAGGCCGATTCCGTCGGCACCGTGGTCTTCCAGCCGGCCGACGAAGGGCGAGATGAAGGTGGCCCCCGCCTTGGCGGCCAGCATGGCCTGGGCGGCCGAGAAGCAGAGGGTGACATTGGTCCGGATGCCCCTGTCCGCAAAGGCGCGGACCGCGCGCAGTCCATCCCATGTCAGGGGCAGCTTCACGACCACGTTCGGGGCAATGGCGGCGAGCTTGTCGCCTTCCTTCACCATGGTCTCGAAATCGGTCGCCACGGCCTCGGCCGAGATCGGCCCCTCGACCAGGGCGCAGATTTCGGCGATGACCTCAGCGATGTTGCGACCGGATTTGGCGATCAGCGAGGGATTGGTGGTGACGCCGTCCACCATGCCGGTGGGGACCATGTCCCGGATGACGGTGACGTCGGCTGTGTCGAGAAAGAGTTTCATGTCGGTCACTCTAGCGGAGCGCGAAGGGCGGTGAAAGTCGCCAGCGTCCTCATCCCCCTGCCGGTGCCGGAAGCCTTCGACTACGAGGTCCCCGAAGGGCTCGAGGTCGTGCGCGGGGATCAGGTCGCCGTGCCTTTGGGGCCCCGGCTGATTCGGGGGGTTGTTTCCGAATCGCGCGAGACCACGGGATCAAACCGGCAGCTGAAGACCATCGACCATGTTCTGGACGAGCCGCGCCTGCCCGAACGCACCGTGGATTTCGTCGAATGGGCCGCCCGCTGGACCCTGAGTGCGCCGGGGGAGATGGCGGCGGCGGCGCTGAAGGGGCTGCGTGCCCCCCGGCCCCGGCCCGAGCGGCGCGTGCGACGGGTCGGGGACCGGGCGCCCGCCAAGCTGACGGCACCGCGCGTGGCGGTCCTGGAGGCACTGGGTCACGGCGCCATGCCGGGTGCCGATCTGGCGCGGGCGGCGGGGGTGTCCTCCGGCGTGGTCAAGGGCCTGCTGGATGAGGGCGTGCTGGAGGTCATCGAGGTCGAGGCGGTCGCCGCCTTCGATCCGCCCCATCCGGATCATGCCCCGGCCGCGCTCAATCCTGACCAGGCGGCGGCGGCGACCGCGATCGCGGCGGCGACGGGCAAGGGCGGCTTTGCCCCCTTCCTGCTCGACGGCGTCACCGGCTCGGGCAAGACCGAGGCCTATATGGAGGCCGCGGCGCGGACGCTGAAGGCCGATCCGGCGGCCCAGATCCTGATCCTGCTGCCCGAGATCGCCCTGACCCAGGACCTGATCGCCCGGATCACGGCCCGGTTCGGCACCCCGCCGGCCGAATGGCACTCCGGCATTGCCCCGCCCCGCCGTCGCCAGGTCTGGGAGGCCGTCTGCGCGGGCCGCTGCAATATCGTGGTCGGGGCCCGCTCGGCCCTGTTCCTGCCCTTCGTCAACCTGCGTCTGCTGGTCGTGGACGAAGAGCACGACGGCTCGTTCAAACAGGGGGAGGGGCTGGTCTATCACGGCCGCGACCTGGCGGTGTCGCGGGCCCGGATCGAGGGGGCTACGGTGGTACTGGCCTCGGCCACCCCGTCGCTGGAAACCCTGTGGAACGCGCAGCAGGGCCGCTACGGCTGGCTTAAGCTGGCGGCGCGGCATGGGGCGGCGGTCCTGCCGGAGGTGACGCTGCTGGACCTGCGGACCTGCCCGCCAGACCCGCAGACCTGGCTGTCCCAGCCCTTGCGCGAGGCCATCGGTGAGACCTTGTTGCGGGGCGAACAGACCCTGCTGTTCCTGAACCGGCGCGGCTATGCGCCGGTGGTTCTTTGTCGCGCCTGCGGTCACCGGATGACGGCGCCCGATACCGACAGCTGGCTGGTTGAGCATCGCTACACCGGCCGGCTGATCTGCCACCTGACCGGCTTCACCATGGCGCGGCCGAAACACTGTCCGTCCTGCGGCGCGGTCGACAGTCTGGTCTCGGTCGGCCCCGGGGTCGAACGGGTCGAGGAAGAGGTACGCCAGCTCTTCCCCGAGGCGCGCACGGCGGTGTTCAGCTCCGACACCACCCCCGATGCCAGGGCCGCCCGCGCCCTGATCCAGCGGATGACCGACGGCGAGATCGACATCCTCGTCGCCACCCAGGCGGCAGCCAAGGGCCATAATTTCCCCCTTCTGACCCTCGTCGGTGTGGTTGATGCCGATCTCGGCCTGCGCGGTGGCGACCTGCGGGCCGCAGAGCGGACCTTCCAGCTGCTGACCCAGGCGACGGGCCGGGCGGGGCGGGCGGACAGACCTGGCCGCGCCGTCCTGCAGACCTGGACCCCCGAACATCCGGTGCTGATGGCGCTGGCGGCCGGCGACCGCGACGCCTTCGTCGCGGCCGAACTGGCCGAGCGTGAGGCCGCCTTCCTGCCGCCTTACGGCCGGCTGGCGGCGATCATCCTGTCGAGCGAAAATGCGGTGGCGGTCGAGAAATTGGCGCGCGAACTGGCCGGTTCGATTCCCAATGCGGAACGCCTTGAAGTCTATGGCCCGGCAGACGCACCGCTGGCCCTGGTGCGCGGTCGCCGCCGCAAGCGGCTGCTGGTCCGCGCCGACCGCGACGTCGACCTGCAGGGCTTCCTCCGGGCCTGGCTGGCGCGGGTGAAGGTGCCGGGGTCGGTGCGGCTGACGGTGGACGTGGACCCGTACAACTTTCTTTAGGGCGCTAACGCTCGCGACACGGTCGCTCGCTGCTTGAGCGCGAAGCGCCAGGCCGCGTCGGGTCGAAAAGGCGGAGCCTTTTGACCGCGGCCCAACAGGGACCGCGAAGCGCCAGGCCGCGTCGGGTCGAAAAGGCGGAGCCTTTTGACGGCGGCCCAACAGGAACAAACGCTGGCGTCGCGAACCGAGGTCAGCGCGGCCCGGTCAGCCGGATCTCGAACAGCTTTGGCCAGTTCTTGCCGGTCACGAACAGCCGGCGGCCCTCCGGGTCCCATGCGATGCCGTTCAGCACGGCGTCGGTCGGGTCCAGTCCACTGCGGTCCGGCATCAGTTCGGTCAGGTCGATGATGCCCGTGATCGTGCCCGTGGCCGGGTCTATGCGGACGATGTAATCCGTCTGCCAAAGGTTGGCGAAGACCTCGCCCTCGATCCATTCCAGCTCATTGATCTGGCTGACCGGACGGCCCCGCAGGGTGACGGGGACGCGCCCGGTTTCCTGCAGCGTCACGGGATCGAGGAAGCGCAGGGCTGCCGTGCCGTCTGACAGGATCAGCCGCGTCGTGTCGTGCGTCAGGCCCCAACCCTCGCCGGCATAGGTGAACTCTCCCTCTGGCTCGAGCGTCTCGGGGTCCCAGATGAAGCCCTTGCCGCCTTTCCATGTCAGGGTCAGGACGCGATCACCGACCGCGGTCAGCCCCTCGCCGAAATAGGCCTCGTCCAGCTCGCGCTTCTGCAGGACGACGCCGTCCTCCAGCCGGACCCGACGGACGGTCGAGGGATAGCGGCCGGTGCTCTCCAGCAGCTCACCGTCGCGGAAAACCAGCCCCTGGGTGAAGGCCGCGGGGTCGTGCGGATAGACCCGCACGACCTCGAAACCATAGACCGGAACGGGCGTGGCCGCGGGCGCCGTCGCCGACTGTGCTGCCGCCGGGAGCGGCGTCAGCAGCAGGGCGATCAGGAGCGCCGCGGCCCGCATGGTCAGACGCCGGGCTCGGCGGTCTCGGCCTTGTTGAGGCCGGCCTGGTGCGCTTCGGCGGCGGCCGCCTTCTTCGCCTGGGCCTTGCGCGAGATCATGTTGAGGATCTCGACGGCGGCCGAGAAGGCCATGGCCGTGTAGATATAGCCCTTCGGCACATGGGCTCCGAAGCCCTCGGCGATCAGCACCATGCCGATCATCAGCAGGAAGCCCAGCGCCAGCATCACGACCGTAGGGTTGTCGTTGATGAAGTTCGCCAGCGGATCGGCGGCCAGCAGCATGACGGCGACGGCCACCAGCACGGCCACGACCATGATGGGCAGGTGATCGGTCATGCCGACCGCGGTCAGGATCGAGTCGATGGAGAAGACCAGGTCCAGCAGGATGATCTGGAAAATGGCCGAACCGACGTTCGAGACCACGACGTCCTTCTTGTCGAGCAGCTCGTGGCTGGCCTTGGTATCGACGCTGTGGTGGATTTCCTTGGTCGCCTTCCACAACAGGAACAGGCCGCCCGCGATCAGGATCATGTCCTTCCAGGAGAAGGCATTGTCCATGACGGTAAAGACCGGGGCGGTAAGGCTGACGATCCAGGCAATCATCGACAGCAGCGCCAGCCGCATGATCAGGGCCAGCGAAATGCCGATGCGACGGACACGCTGCCGGTGCTCAGGCGGAAGTTTGTTCGACAGGATCGAGATGAAGATCAGATTGTCGATCCCCAGCACCACTTCCATAACGACAAGCGTAACCAAGGCCGCCCAGGCGGCGGGATCGGAAAGAAGCGGGATTATGGAGTCGAACATCGTTGGCGTGATCCTGAGAGCTTGGAGCTGGAACTTACCTCTATAGTGTCGGTCGCCGGTGCGGCAATGCGACGGGTTGTGGCGGCCAGTCTCGGTTGCGGTCGGGGGGTTACGATGCTATCAGGCGCCCGGCTGAGCCGGAGGGCGCGTTGCGAGACGCGTCCCCCAAGTGCTTTCTCAAAGCATTTCAGACCTTTGACTGGCGCGGATACGCCGCCGGTCGCCAACCCGAACGCTAACCGCGCGGACATGACTAGTGGCTGACGACTACAGGACGACGGAAGTCGGCGAGCGCTACGCACAGGCGCTGTTCGACCTTGCTGATGAAACGGGCGCGCTGGAGGCGGTTCGCGCCGACCTGGCCTCGCTGCGTGCGGCCTGGAACGAGAGCGCCGACCTGCGCCGTCTGGCGCAGTCGCCGGTCATTGCCGCCGAGGACCAGCAGAAGGGTCTGACGGCCATTGCCGACAAGGCGAAGTTCAACCGGGTCACCCGGAATTTCCTCGGCCTGCTGGCCCAGAACGGCCGCTCGCGCGACCTGACGGCCGTGATCGCCGGTTTCGACCTGCTGTATGCGAAGAAGACCGGCGTGGTCGCCGCCGAGGTCGTTTCGGCCCAGGCCCTGACCGCTGCCCAGATGAAGTCGATCCAGTCTGCCCTGCGCACCTCGCTGGGCAAGGATCCCGAAATGACCGCCCGCGTCGATCCGTCGATCCTGGGCGGCCTCAAGGTCAAGGTCGGCTCGAAACTCTTCGATGCCTCGCTGAAGACCAAGCTTGACCAGATGAAGTTTGCCCTGAAGCGCGCGTAAGCGCGCTGACCCACCAGAATCCAGCGGGCCCGACCGGTGCGCTGACAAGACGATAACAGAGAGCCTGTCATGGACATCCGCGCCGCCGAAATCTCGGCCATCCTCAAGTCGCAGATCGCCTCCTTCGGCGTCGAAGCGGACGTGTCCGACGTCGGCCAGGTGCTGTCGGTCGGCGACGGCATCGCCCGCATCCACGGTCTGGACAATGTCCAGGCCGGCGAGATGATCGAATTCCCGAAAGCCGGTGTGAAGGGCATGGCCCTGAACCTCGAGCGCGACAACGTCGGTGCCGTGATCTTCGGCCAGGACAACCAGATCGCCGAGGGCGACGAGGTCCGCCGCCTCGGCGAGATCGTGGACGTGCCGGTCGGCAAGGGCCTGCTGGGCCGCGTCGTCAACCCGCTGGGCGAGCCGATCGACGGCAAGGGCCCGATCCAGTTCACCGAGCGTCGCCGCGTCGATGTGAAGGCCCCGGGCATTATCCCCCGGAAGTCGGTGCATGAGCCGATGCAGACCGGCCTGAAGGCCATCGACACCCTGATCCCGATCGGCCGTGGCCAGCGCGAGCTGATCATCGGTGACCGTCAGGTCGGCAAGACCGCCGTCGCCGTCGACACCATCCTGAACCAGAAGAGCACCAACGCCGCCGCGACGTCGGAAGGCGACAAGCTGTACTGCATCTATGTCGCCATCGGTCAGAAGCGCTCGACCGTCGCCCAGATCGTCAAGACGCTCGAGGAGCGCGGCGCCCTGGACTACACCATCGTCGTCGCCGCCACGGCGTCCGAGCCGGCCCCGCTGCAGTTCCTGGCCCCGTTCTCGGGCACGGCCATGGGCGAGTTCTTCCGCGACAACGGCATGCACGCCCTGATCGTCTATGACGACCTGTCCAAACAGGCTGTGGCCTATCGCCAGATGTCCCTGCTGCTGCGCCGCCCGCCGGGCCGCGAAGCCTATCCGGGCGACGTCTTCTATCTGCACAGCCGCCTGCTGGAGCGTTCGGCCAAGCTGAACGCCGACTACGGCTCGGGCTCCATGACCGCCCTGCCGCTGATCGAGACCCAGGCCAACGACGTGTCGGCCTACATCCCGACCAATGTGATCTCGATCACCGACGGCCAGATCTTCCTCGAGTCCGACCTGTTCTACCAGGGCATCCGCCCGGCCGTGAACGTCGGCA
Organism: Caulobacteraceae bacterium; assembly: GCA_947501315.1. Lineage (GTDB taxonomy): Bacteria > Pseudomonadota > Alphaproteobacteria > Caulobacterales > Caulobacteraceae > Brevundimonas. The sequence goes on from CANMXH010000002.1 coordinate 22,264, forward strand.
TCTCGGTGTCGCGCGTGGGCTCCTCGGCCCAGACCAAGGCGATGAAGAAGGTCGCCGGCTCGATCAAGGGCGAGCTGGCCCAGTATCGGGAAATGGCCGCCTTCGCGAAATTCGGTTCGGACCTCGACGCCTCGACCCAGAAGCTGCTGGCCCGCGGCGCCCGCCTGACCGAGCTGCTGAAGCAGCCGCAGTACAGCCCGCTGACCATGGAAGAGCAGGTCGTCTCGGTCTACGCCGGAACGCGCGGCTACCTCGATGGCATCGCCGTCGGCGACATCGGCCGGTTCGAGAGCGAGCTGCTGGCCCGCATCAAGTCGTCGAACGCCGGCCTGCTGGACGGCATCCGCGCCAAGAAGGACCTGACCGCCGAGCTCGAAGCCGAGCTGAAGTCGGTTCTGGAAGCCTTCGTCAAGACCTTCGCCTGAGCCCCGGCCGGATAGCGAGAGAGTAGCCCCGGATGGCCAGCCTCAAGGAAATGCGCAATCGGATCGGAAGCGTGAAGTCCACGCAGAAGATCACGAAAGCCCTGAACATGGTCGCCGCGGCCAAGCTGAAGCGCGCCCAGGACCAGGCCGAAAGCGCCCGTCCCTATGCCCGCAAGATGGCCGCGGTCATCGCCAACCTCGCCGCCGGCGTGTCCGGCGACGGGGCGCCCAAACTGCTGGCCGGCACGGGTTCTGACCAGAAGCACCTGATCGTCGTCGCCACCGGCGACAAGGGTCTGGCCGGTGGGTTCAACACCAATGTAATCCGGGCCGCACGCGAGCGAATCAACGGACTGATTGCGGCCGGCAAGGACGTCCGCATCATCGCCGTGGGCCGCAAGTCGCGCGACGGGCTGACGCGCCTGTATGGCGACAAGCTGGTGAAGACCTTCGAGATGTCGGATCACAAGGTCATCGGCCTGCCGGCGGCGGAGCCGATCGCGGCCCTGATCGCCGAACAGTTCGAGGGCGGCCACGCCGACGTCGTGACCCTGTTCTTCAGCCGCTTCCAGTCGGTCATCTCCCAGATCCCGACCCCGAAACAGCTGATCCCGGCGGTCGTTGACGGGGATGCGCCGCCGATCGACCTGAACGGCGCGACCTATGAGTACGAGCCCTCGGAAGAGGAAATCCTCGAGACCCTGCTGCCGCGCAATATCACCACCCAGGTGCTGGCCGCCCTTTACGAGAACCAGGCCAGCTTCTTCGGGGCCCAGATGGGCGCCATGGACAACGCCACGCGCAACGCCGGCGACCTGATCAACAGCCTGACCCTGCAGTACAACCGCAAGCGCCAGGCCCAGATCACCACCGAACTGATCGAGATCATTGCGGGCGCCGAAGCCCTCTGATCCGAACCCCGCCCAGATACGCCCAGCTACACGCCAAGCACGACCTTCCGAACGGAACGAACCGATGACCGACACCACCGCCAAGAAACCCGCCGCCAAGAAGCCGGCTGCTCCCAAGGCCCCGAAGGCCGCCGCCGCAACCGGTAACGCCGCCTACACGGCCGGAACCGGCGTCGGCCGGATCGCACAGGTGATCGGCGCCGTCGTCGACGTCGAGTTCACAGGCCAGCTGCCGGCGATCCTGAACGCCCTGGAGACGCAGAACGTCGACCAGAAGACCGGCCAGCCCTTCACCCTGGTGCTGGAAGTCGCCCAGCACCTCGGCGAGAACATGGTCCGCACCATCGCCATGGACACCTCGGAAGGTCTGACCCGCGGTCAGGCCGTGACCGACACCGGCACCTCGATCCTGGCCCCGGTCGGCCCCGGCACGCTCGGCCGGATCATGAACGTCGTCGGCGCGCCGATCGACGAACAGGGCCCGATCAAGACCACGATGTACCGCCCGATCCACCGCGAGGCCCCGTCGTTCGAAGAGCAGTCGACCTCGTCGGAAATCCTCGTCACCGGCATCAAGGTCATCGACCTGATGTGCCCCTACACCAAGGGCGGCAAGATCGGCCTGTTCGGCGGCGCCGGCGTGGGCAAGACCGTGACCATGCAGGAACTGATCAACAACATCGCCAAGGCCTACGGCGGTTATTCGGTCCTGGCCGGCGTGGGTGAGCGCACCCGTGAAGGCAACGACCTCTATCACGAGATGATCGAGTCCAATGTGAACGTGGACCCGACCAAGAACGGCGGCTCGACCGAAGGCTCCAAATGCGCCCTCGTCTACGGCCAGATGAACGAGCCTCCCGGTGCCCGCGCCCGCGTCGCCCTGACCGGCCTGGCCCAGGCCGAGTATTTCCGCGACGAGGAAGGCAAGGACGTTCTGCTGTTCGTCGACAACATCTTCCGCTTCACCCAGGCCGGTTCGGAAGTGTCCGCCCTGCTGGGCCGTATCCCGTCCGCCGTGGGCTATCAGCCGACGCTGGCGACCGAGATGGGCAACCTGCAGGAGCGCATCACCTCGACCAAGAAGGGCTCGATCACCTCGGTCCAGGCCATCTACGTCCCCGCCGACGACCTGACCGACCCGGCCCCGGCCGCCTCCTTCGCCCACCTGGACGCGACGACCGTGCTGAGCCGCGATATCGCCGCCCAGGCCATCTTCCCGGCCGTGGACCCGCTCGACTCGACCTCGCGGATCATGGACCCGCTGGTCATCGGCGAGGAACACTATCGCGTCGCCCGTTCGGTCCAGGAAGTCCTGCAGCAGTACAAGGCCCTGAAGGACATCATCGCCATCCTGGGCATGGACGAGCTGTCGGAAGAGGACAAGCTGATCGTCTCGCGCGCCCGCAAGATCCAGCGCTTCCTGTCGCAGCCCTTCTTCGTGGCCGAGCAGTTCACCGGCGCGGACGGCAAATTCGTGTCGCTGGAAGACACCATCCGCTCGTTCAAGGGCATCGTCGCCGGCGAATACGACCACCTTCCGGAAGCCGCCTTCTACATGGTCGGCGCCATCGAGGAAGCCGTGACCAAGGCCCAGAAGCTCGCCGCCGAGGCGGCCTGATCCATGGCCGGCAAGCTCAGCTTCTCGCTGGTGTCACCTGAGCGCGAGGTCTTCAACGGCCTCGTCGATCAGGTCGACGCGCCCGGCGCCGAAGGCGATTTCGGCGTCCTCGCCGACCACGCGCCGTTCATGACCGCCCTGCGCGAAGGTGTGGTCACGGTCATCGACGGCGGTTCGCGCCGCCAGTTCGAGGTCCACGGCGGCTTCGCCGACGTGACCCCGGCCGGCCTGACCATCCTGGCCGAACAGGCCTCGGAAGTGACGGCGGCCGCCTAGGCCCTTGTCATCCCGGACGCGGCAAGGCCGCGATCCGGGACGCGCCTGCTCCAACATCTCGCCTCCCGGAAGGCGCGCGGCGCCTGTCCGGGAGCAGGGTTGAACCTGCCGGGATCCCGGTTCAGCTCTTCGAGCTCCCCGGGAGTTTACTATTGGAGCCCTGTCCCGTCCCGGCTCTACGCTTCGCTTCGGCCGGGATGACAAGGTCCGCTGTCCGCTGCCTCCGGCCAAGGGGGCGAGGCCACCGGCCGGAAGACCGCTCCGACAGCGCCCCCCTTCTGCTGCCAGTCAAGCTTCAACCGCCAGCCATCGGCCACTGAAACCCCTAGACCACCAGCGGCGCAAACACGGCCACGACCTGTTCATAGACGGCCCGTTTGAACGGAACGATCTGGTCAGGGGCTTCGCTCAGCGGTCCCCAGCGCCAGGCGTCGAACTCGATCTCGCCGTGGGCCTCGAGGTCGATCTCGGACTCCTCGCCGGTAAAGCGGAAGGCGAACCACTGCTGCTTCTGGCCAGACCAGCCGCGCGCCTGTTTCGACCCGCCGTAGTCGGGGGGGAAGTCGTAGGCGATCCATTCTTCCGTCCGGGCGATCAGCTCGGCCGAGGTGACCCCGGTCTCCTCATACAGCTCGCGCCGGGCGGCGGCCTCGAGGTCCTCGCCCTCATCGACCCCGCCCTGGGGAAATTGCCAGTTATGCGGTCCTTCAGTCCCGGCGCGGCGGCCGTACCAGACGCGCCCGTCCGGATGGAACAGCACGACGCCGACATTCGGGCGGTAGCGGGAAAGGTCCATGAGTGGCGAGTGGCGAGTGACGAGCGGTGAGTCAAGGCGCGGATCGAAAGCCGAGCGAGCGAGTCCTCGTCACTCGCCACGCGTCACTCACCACTTCCTATCTTCCCGGCCGCTGCGTCATCGCGCTCGCCGGAGCCAGCTGCAGCCCGCGGGCCTCCATGCCGGCAGTCCAGCGGGCCACGGCCTCGACCGTGACCGGATAGCTGAAGCCGGTGCCCATGGCCTGGCCATTGCCCTTGGCCAGGGCCTCGAGCGCATTCAACTGGCCCACGATGGCGGCCGGGTTCTGTTCCTCGTCGATGATCCGGTTGGCGCTGGCGCGAGCCCAGGCACCGGGTCGGCGGCTCATCGAGCCGTCGTCGAGAAAGGCCACCCCGCGCTGGCGCAGAACGGTCATGAAGGCGGTCATGCCGGAGTCCGATGCTGCGAACCGGTCGCCCATATAGTTGGTGACGCCGAAATAGCCGGTGGCCCGGCCCAGCAGCCAGTTCATCCGCGCCTGGATATCGGCCGCCTCCGCCGAGGCCAGCAGGGTGTGCGGACCCGGATCGTTGTCGGGATAGCCGGAAGGCTCCATCGGCATTTCCAGCATGACCTCATGGCCCTGGGCGCGGGCCAGGTCGATCCAGCCCTGCAGACCCTCGGCATAGGGGACGAAGCTGAGGGTTACCTCCGGAGGCAGCCGTTCGATGGCGGCACGGGTGGTGACGGCGTTCAGGCCGAGGCCGCCGACGATGATGGCCACGCGCGGGCGGCCGTTGGAGCGGAACGGGCGGGCATAGGCCTGGGCCGGCACGCGGCCGTCGGTCGCAATGGCCGGCAGGGGGCCGTTGGGGCCCGGCTGGCTCAGCCCGGCGATCGGGGCGGCGGGCAGGGGGCTGGCGGCGATGCGGGGGGCGGTCACTGGCGCGCCGTTGCCGGACACGGTTGCCCCGTTGGGCAGGGTGATGACGGCCTCGCCGCCGAGGGCGGGATCGACGGCACCGCCGTCCCCCGCAAGGTCCTGCCACGAGCCATAGGCATCGACCGAGAAGGCCTCGAGCCCGGTCGGGGCGGGCGCGGCGACAGGCGCCTCACGCTTCAACGTGGCCCGCGCCGAGGGGGCTCCGGCCCGGGGGTCGCCCAGAACGGTGATGAACAGGGCCGCCGCTCCGATCAGAAGCAGGCCGGCACCGGTTACAGCGACGGGCGGTTTCGTCAGAAAGCGGCCGACGGGCGCAAGATTATCGCGCAACGACCGGCGCACCGGGGGCGCTCCGGCGGTGGTGGCGAGGACTGACTGGCGCTTGGCGAACATGGGCAGGACTGGACGCTTGATGCGGGGGTCCGCGAAGCGGACCCCTTCAGTCTTCACCTTGGCGGGCGTCGGTTAAGAAACCCTAACGCGCCGTTAGCCATGTCGCGTCAATTTTCCGGCGCGGGTTCCGGCTCGGCCGCAGCCAGGGCGGAGCCCGGGGCGGTCACCACAATACCCTCGGGCGCAGCGGCCAGCCGGGTCAGATCCCCGCCGGCCCGCAGTACGTCGAACGCCCGCTCCAGCTGGTAGTCCTTGTCCTCGGGCCAGGCTTCGCCCGGGGCCTCGACCGGGGTGTGGGGGCCCTTGCGCTCGGCGCCGATCGAGGCGTCCAGCGCTGTGGCGTAGGCCGCCTCCGAATAGATGAAATTCGACCGCGACACGATCCGCGCCTCGGCCAGAGAGCGGGACACCTCCAGATCGGGCTCGATGCCGATCTTCTGGATCGAGCCGCCCGAGGGGGTGAAGTAGCGGGCCGTGGTGATCGACAGGGCACCATCCTCACCGCTGCGCAGGGGAATGACGGTCTGGACCGAACCCTTGCCGAAGCTGGTCAGGCCGACAATGGTCGCGCGTTGGTGGTCCTTCAGGGCACCGGCCACGATCTCGGAGGCCGAGGCGGAACCGTAGTTGATCAGCACCACCAGCGGCAGACCGCCGGTCAGGTCGCCCGGACGGGCGCCATAGCGCTGGATCTGGTCGGCCTTGCGCCCGCGCTGGCTGACGATCTCGCCGCGTTCGAGGAAGGCGTCCGACACGGCGATGGCTGCATCCAGCAGGCCGCCGCCGTTGTTCCGCAGGTCCAGTACATAGCCCGTGATGGCCGGATTCCCGGCCTTCAGCCGGGCAATGGTCTCGCCCAGTTCGCGGCCGGTATTCTCGTTGAAGGTCGAGACGCGCAGATAGGCGAAGTCGCCCTCGATCCGGCCGGTGACGGAATCGATCCGGATCACTTCGCGCGTCAGCGTCACCTCGCGCGGATCCTCGCCATCCCGCAGGAAGGTGACGAGGACCGTCGTACCGACCGCCCCGCGCAGTTTTTCGGACACCTGGCTGACGGTCAGGCCTGCGGCGCTCTGGCCCTCAATGGACGAGATGACATCTCCGGCGTTCACGCCGGCGCGGGCGGCCGGCCCGCCATCCATCGGCGAGATCACCTTCACAAGGCCGCCCTCGGCCTGGATCGTCAGGCCCACGCCCGAATAGGCCCCCGACGTCCGCTCCTGCAGTTCGTCATAGCCACTGGGTGGCAGATAGTTGGAATGGGGGTCCAGCGCCCCCATCATGCCCTGCAGCGCGGCCTCGATCAGTTTCTTGTCATCGACCGGGACGACATAGGCCTGTTCGACGATGCCCAGGACGTCCCCGAACAGGGCCAGCATCCGGAAAGCCTCGTTCCGCGGCGTCTGGCCTGTGGCGGTCGCTGCACCGAGCCCCACGAGGGTCACGGCGGCAGCGCCAACCAGCAACAATTTACGCATCGGGTCTCTTTCAGCGAACAGGAAGGCGGCTCTTGGATGGATCAGTTACGAACCGGCCGGCGACGAAATCGTGGCCGATCGGCGATTGCCGGATAAAATCAGTGTCATCGCCGGTTGGGAAGCGGTTTCGCGGAAGGGGTGATTGGTGATTGGTGGTTGGTGACTGGTGACTGGCGGGTTGCAGAAGAGGCACCCGGCCCGCGAACTCGAAAATCACCAACCACCAATCACCAACCACCAATCACCAATCACCAGTCACCAGCCACTCACTGCAACCACGGCCCCGGATCAATCGGCCGCTCGTCGCGGCGAAGTTCGAATGTCGGCTCGCCGTCAACGCCGGTCCTGCCAAGGCTCTGGCCGTCCATGACCCGGTCTCCAGCCGTAACCGACAGCGTGTCGAGGCCGGAAATCACCGCGCGCCAGCCCGGGCCAAGGTCCACGATGACCACCTGTCCCCAGCCACTCAGCGGCCCGGCAAACGCCACCTGTCCGGCGGCGGGCGCGCGGACCTCCGACCCGCTGGTGCGCCAGCTCCAGCCACTTGATCCCCCGCCAAAACGCCGCGAGGGAGTGCCGTCGACGGGTGCGGTCAGGCGGCTGCGTCCGGCAGGCAGTCGGGCCGAAGCGGGCTCGGTTTCCGTCCCGGGCGGCGGTACGGCCGCGCCGAGCGAGCGCAGACGCGTCTCCAGCACGCGGCTGGCCTGTTCGGCGCTCTCGGCCTCGGCCCGCAATACGGCCTCAAGGGCCGTCTTTCGGCTCGTAAGGGTCTCGATCTCCGCGCGCCGGTCGCCGCGGGCGCTTTCGATTGTGAACAGCTGCTCGCTGTTCAGGGCGCTGAGCCGCCGCACCCTGACGACCTCGGCCTGACGGTCCGCCAGCCCCTGGGCGCGCGCCTGCAGCCCGGGGGCCATGGCCCGCATCAGAATGGCGGCCCGGACCGTGTCGACCGCCCTGTCGGCGGGGACGAGCAGCGGCGGCGGCGGACGACGGCTGATCATCTGCAGGGCGGACAGGAGCCGACCCTGGCGCCCCCGCGCGCGAGACAGCCTGGCCACCAGTTCCGCCTCCTGTCGCCCCAGTTCGCGCAGTCGCGCCCGCTGGCCCGCGAGCACGGCATCGTCCTGGCCGACAGCGGCGCGCAGCCCGGTAAGCTGGCGTTCGAGCCCGGCAATCTCACGGGAGGCCTCGGCGGCTTCCCGGCGCAGGCGAAGGGCGCGGGCCCGCTCGTCACGGAACTCGGCCTGCAGCCGGCTGACGTCGCCGGCAGACGGGTTCTGGCGTGCGATCGCCGCCACAGGCAGGGCGATCAGGCTCAGACAGAGAATCAGGAGGGGCGCGCGCATGGAGCGAGAGCGAATATCCGGTTTCGGATGCGAGCGCATCCATGCCGGTTCGCGTCAGTCGCGATGATAGGGTGATCCGGCCAGGATGGTCACGGCGCGATACAATTGTTCCGCCAGCATGGCTCGCGCAAGGGCATGCGGCCAGGTCTGGGGTCCGAAGGCGAGGGTCGAGCCCGCGGCCGCACGCACGCTCTCGTCCAGCCCGTCTGCCCCGCCGATGGCGAACACCAGCCGGCGCTCGCCGCGATCACGCAACAGGGCGATATGGTCGGCGAAGGCCCGGCTGGAAAAGGTCCTCCCGCGCTCGTCGCAGGCGATCAGATGCGCGCCCTCGGCGGCCTTCAGGATCAGCTCCGCCTCGGGCGCCTTGCCGGCCTTGCGTGGCTCCAGGTCGACCAGCTCCAGCGGGCCCAGGCCGAGGGCCCGCCCTGCCAGGGTGGCGCGCTCGGCATAGTCGGCCGCCAGGACGGCCTCGGGTCCCCGCCCCGGCTTGCCGATGGCGATGACGGCCAGCTTCATGGGTTCACGAACAGGGGCTCAGGAGATCAGGCGCGGGCGTCGACGCGGTGGCCGCTCTCGACCGACCAGATCTTCTCGATGTTGTAGAAGGCGCGCACTTCCGGCCGGAACAGGTGGACGATGACGTCTCCCGCATCCAGCAGCACCCAGTCGCAGTGTGGCAGGCCTGAAACCTTGACCTTGCCGAGACCGCTTTCCTTCAGCGTCCGCTGAAGGTGGTCGGCCAGGGCGCCGACATGACGGTGCGACCGCCCGGAGGCGATGATCATGGTATCGGCCATCGGGCTCTTGCCCCTCAGGTCGATGAGCACGATGTCCTGGGCCTTGTCGTCGTCGAGACGGGACAGAAGGGCCGTTTCCAGATCGGTGGAGCCGATGGGGAGAGGCGCCTGCGGCCCGTCAGTCGGAGACCCGTCTTCGGAGTGGATGGAGTCGAATTCGTCCATCTCATGCGCCGTGGGGGAGTCGGCGGCGTCTTGCGCATCGTGCGCGGGCGAGGGGGTCAGCGGAGGGCTCCGGGGAGATTACTAAAGCGGAAGCCTATCACAGGGGCGCGGCGGCGTCACGCGCGGCCCGAAGCGCTGTCGAGGAGCGAGGGTTGAGCGGTGCCGTCAGCCAGGTCCAGGCCGGAGCCTCAAGGTCGGCCAGCCGCCGCGCCTGGCTCGTCGGCACCCGGGCAGAGGCGAAACGCGCTGCGGCCGGCGCGGTGCGGCTGTGGTGCAGGGACCCCGGCCGGGCGATCACCGCCATGGGCATGATCCGCATGATGTCGGTCCAGCCGCGCCATCTGTGAAAGCCGGCCAGATTGTCCGATCCCATCAACCAGACGAAGCGCACGCCGGGGTGGCGCGCGGTCAGGGCGCGCAGGGTGTCCACGGTCCATTGCGTACCGGCCCGGGTCTCGAAGTCCGACACGACCATGGACCGCCCCGCCGAGGCCATGGCGGCGGCCGCGCGCGCCGAGGCCATCCGTTCTGTCAGCGGCGCACTGTCGCGGGCGTCCTTCAGGGGGTTCTGCGGCGACACCAGCCAGATCACCCGATCCAGCCCCAGCCGCCGCATGGCCGTCTCGGCGACATGGGCGTGGCCGTCATGGGCTGGATTGAATGAGCCGCCGAACAGGCCGACGGCCATCCCGGGCTGCAGGTCCAGTCCGTCACGCAGGGTGCCGGGACGGGGCCCCTGGGCTTTCGGTGCGGGACCGGCGTGGAAGAAGGGCAAGGCGGGCTCGCGGGGGCTTATGCTCACAAGGGAGCTAACACGGCGGGACGGTCGGGGCTACGGCTCCCAGCCGCCGGGGGTTTCCATCACCGTCTCATCGGTCTCGGCCGGAGCGATCTCGCCGCGGTCCTTGCGGACCTCGGTCCAGGCGGCGCGCAGCAGTTCGGTGACGCCTTCGCCCGAGACGCCTGATACCAGCATGGGACGACGGCCGGCGGCGGCCTCCAGTTCGGCGGCCTTTTCCTCGCGGGCCTCGGGCGTCAGGGCGTCGATCTTGTTCAGGGCCAGGACCTCGGCCTTCTCCGCCAGGCCGGCGCCATAGGCCTCCAGCTCGCGGCGAATCGTATGGTAGGCCCCGGCGACGTCATCCTGGGTCCCGTCAATCAGATGAATCAGGCAGCCCGACCGCTCGACATGGCCGAGGAAGCGGGTGCCGAGGCCGGCGCCGTCAGACGCGCCTTCGATGAGGCCGGGGATGTCGGCGATGACAAACCGCTCGGTCGGCGACAGGTCGACCACGCCGAGGTTGGGCACGAGGGTGGTGAAGGGATAGTCGGCGATCTTGGGCCGCGCCGCCGAGGCTGCCGCGAGGAAGGTCGATTTGCCGGCGTTGGGCAGGCCCGCCAGGCCGACGTCGGCGATCAGTTTCAACCGCAGCCAGATCCAGCGCTCCTGGCCTTCCTGTCCGGGGTTGGCATAGGCGGGGGCCTGGTTGGACGGGCCCTTGAAATGGACATTGCCCCAGCCGCCGTTGCCGCCCTTGAGCAGCATCTCGGTCTTGCCGGCATAGTCCATGTCCAGCAGGACCGTTTCCTTGTCATCGTCCAGCACCTGGGTGCCGACCGGGACCTTGAGGATGACGTCCTCGCCCTTGGCCCCGTGCATCTGCCGGCCCATGCCGTGGACGCCCGTCTGGGCCTTGAAATGCTGCTGGTAGCGGAAGTCGATCAGGGTGTTCAGGCCGTCCATGGCCGTGATCCAGACGTTGCCGCCATTGCCCCCGTCGCCGCCGTCCGGCCCGCCGTTGGGGATGAATTTCTCCCGCCGGAACGAGACGCAGCCGGCCCCGCCGTTGCCGGAGCGGATATAGATCTTGGCCTGGTCGAGAAACTTCATCGCGGGATTTCTAAGGAGGGGCGCTAACGCTCGCGACGCGGTCGCTCGCTGCTTGAGCGCGCTTATGGCGCAAGAGAGCGGCGAATTACAGGCGGGTGTCACACGGAGGCTCTCCCTCCC
>CANMXH010000003.1 GCA_947501315.1 Caulobacteraceae bacterium
AGAATCTGCGGCAGGCTGTGCAGGGTCAGGCCGATACGGTGGTCGGTCACCCGACCCTGCGGGAAATTATAGGTGCGGATACGTTCCGACCGGTCGCCGGAGCCGACCTGGGATTTGCGCGAGTCGGAGCGGGCGTCGTCCTTCATCTGACGCTGCATGTCATAGAGGCGGACGCGCAGGTTCTTCATCGCCTTGTCGCGGTTGACGTGCTGCGACTTCTCCGAGGACGTCACCACAATCCCCGAGGGGAAGTGGGTGATGCGGACGGCGGAATCGGTCTTGTTGACGTGCTGACCGCCCGAGCCGGAGGCGCGGAAGGTGTCGATGCGGATGTCCTTGTCCTGGATATCGATCTCGACATCCTCGACCTCGGGCAGGACGGCAACCGTCGCGGCCGAGGTGTGGATCCGGCCGCCGGCCTCGGTGGTCGGAACCCGCTGGACGCGGTGGACGCCGCTCTCGAACTTCAGCCGGCCGAAGACGCCGTCCCCCGTGACCGTAGCGATGATCTCCTTGTAGCCGCCGGCGTCGCCCTCGGTCGCCGAGTCCAGCTCGACCTTCCAGCCGCGGGTCGAGGCGTAGCGGGAGTACATGCGGAACAGGTCGCCAGCGAACAGGGCCGCCTCGTCGCCGCCGGTGCCGGCGCGGACTTCCAGCACGGCCGAAGCGTTCTCGTCGGCGTCGCGCGGGGCCAGCAGCAGGGCCACATCGCGCTCCATGTCGGGCAGCCGGTCCCTGAGCGCCTGCAGTTCGTCGGCGGCCATTTCGGCCATCTCGGGGTCCGCCGCCATGACTTCGAGATCGGCCATCTCGGCCCGGGTCCTCGCCAGCGCCATGACGGCATCGGCGACGGGCTTCATTTCCGCATGTTCCCTGGACAGGCGGACGATCTCCTGGCCGTCGCTGGCCGCACCCATCCGCGCCTCCACCTGGTGGAAACGGTCGAGCACCTGATCGAGCCGGGCCTGGGGCAGTCGCAAGGGGGAAGCGCCTCTTCAAAACGGGAGGCGGTGTTTACTCCGACGGACACCGCCCTGTCGATGCAGGCCTGTCGATGCAGGGGTGCGGCTGGCAGGGACGGCTCAGCCCGGCCGCGTGGCCCCGAAGCTCGGCCGGGCCTCCAGCGCCGCCTGCAGGGTCACCAGCCCCGGACGACCCGCCGCAAGGTCGAAATCGGGATGTCGGAAGCCGATCCAGGTCACGGCAACGCCGGCGGTGATGACGCCGATGTCAAGCCGGGCCGGATCGGGGCGAGCGGCCTCAAGTGCGTCGAGGGCCCGACCCATGTTTTCGGTCCAGCGGCCGATCCACGACGGGGACTGTTCGCTTTCGGGGCGGCGCTTTTCCAGCACCAGCTTGACCCCCATCTCGAGCGCCTGATTGCCCAGGGTCTCGAGCCGGCGCACGCGCAGACGCTCTGCGCCGTCGGTGGGCAGGAGGCGCGGGCCGGAGCCGAGAACGTCGAGGTAGTCGCAGATCACCGGGCTGTCGCTGACCGGCAGGCCGTCCTCTGCGATCAGGGTCGGGACCTGGACCACCGGGTTTGAGGCCAGCAGTTCCGGGGCGTTGGCATAGGGGTCGACCACGATCTCCTCGATCCGGTCGATCAGCCCCTTCTCACGCGCCACAATCCGGCATTTGCGGGCAAAGGGCGACGGGACGGTGATGTAGAGTTTCATAGCGGCTCTTGCGTCCTTCCGGATTTCAACGTCTTCGACAGGATGGGCGTCCGGCACCGGTCAGGGATAGTGCTGGCGCGCATGAAGGACCCGCAGGATGTGGATCGCGTCTTTCCGCACAACATAGCTGTAGATGTAGTTCGGATGCACTACGGCTTCCCGGGTCCCGGGCTCCCGTCCTTCCCGATGCAGATTTGGGTGCGACGGCAGTTTCTCAACGCTGGTGCGGATCAGATTGCTGATCCTCGTCGCGCCGGCCGGGCTGCGCTGCCTGATGAAGTCGAGCATGACCCCAAGGTCCTATCCCGCGCGTCAGCTCCAGATGACCGGCAGCATCAAGCTTGAGGCTTGGCCTTGCCCTCGATGATGGCCTGCATTTCGGCCATGACCTGTTCATGCGGGATGCCGGAACGAGGATCATCCAACGCCTCACGCACCTTTGTCCGGAACCAGGCATCATAGGCCTCGGCCTCTGCGGTCGAGCCAAACTCGGATTCTGTGGGATCGAGCGCGGGCATGGACGGAATATGCGCCCCGTCCGAAGTCGCTGCAACCGATTGCTACCCCAGAGCGATCACCGGCGCGGCTTCAACCGCCCGCGCCGCGTCCAGTTCGGCGGCTTTCGCCTCGACCAGTTCGACGATGTGGTCGACCATGCCGTCATTGTGCTGTTTGTGGGCCATCCTGCCGTTGACATAGACCATGCCCGAGCCGGCCCCGCCGCCGGTGAAGCCGACGTCCGTGTACAGGGCTTCACCCGGTCCGTTGACGACGCAGCCGATGATCGACAGCGACATGGGCGTGGTCACATGGGCCAGCCGCTCCTCGAGGATGCCGACGGTCTCGATGACGTTGAAGCCCTGACGCGCACAGGAGGGGCAGGCGATGATGTTCACCCCGCGGTGGCGCAGGCCCAGCGACTTGAGGATGTCGAAGCCGACCTTGATCTCCTCGACCGGGTCGGCGGCGAGCGAGACGCGAATGGTGTCGCCGATCCCGGCCCAGAGCATGTTGCCGATGCCGATGGCGGACTTGATCGTGCCCGACCGCAGGGGACCGGCCTCGGTCACCCCGAGGTGCAGGGGGCAGTCGATGGCCTCGGCCAGCTGCTGGTAGGCCGCCACGGTCAGGAAGGGGTCGGAGGCCTTCACCGAGATCTTGAACTCGTGGAAATCGTGGTCCTGAAGGATGCGGGCGTGGTTGAGGGCGCTCTCGACCATGGCCTCGGGGCAGGGCTCGCCGTATTTTTCCAGCAGCTCCTTCTCCAGTGAGCCGGCGTTGACGCCGATCCGCATGGAGCAGCCGTGATCGCGGGCCGCCTGGATGACCTCCCGGACCCGGTCAGCCGAGCCGATATTGCCCGGATTGATGCGCAGGCAGGCGGCCCCGGCCTCGGCCGCCTCAATGCCGCGTTTATAGTGAAAATGGATGTCGGCGACCAACGGGATGCGGGACTCGCGGGCGATGGTCCGGAAGGCCGCCGTCGAGGCTTCGTCGGGGCAGGAGACCCGGACGATGTCGGCACCGGCCTCCTCCAGCTGGCGGATCTGCTCCAGCGTCGCCGCCGCGTCGGACGTCGGCGTATTGGTCATGGACTGGACGGAGATCGGCGCATCGCCGCCCACAGGCACCGATCCGACCATGATTTGGCGGCTCTTGCGGCGCTCGATGTGTCGCCAGGGACGGATGTGGGAAAGGTCAGCGCTCATGGGCGGGCAGCATAGGGGCTTGATTGCGGCATGGCCACGACACCCGATGCCTCAATCAGCCGCCTGTCGCGGGAACCGGGGCCGTCTCGACCGCGACAGCCTCGGCCTGGGCCTGGGCCTCCGCCTGGGCGGCCTGGGTGCGGGCCACGACCTCGGCGGCGGCCTGACGGGCGAGGGTCTGGGCGCGGGCGTTGAGCTGGCTGAGCGGGGTCTGCTCAGCCGTGAGCGTGCCGCCGTGTTCGCCATTCAGATAGACGTCAAAATCGGTGAAATGACTGGATACGTCCACCACCGCCGCCACTCCGGCCGGCGCGCGCCAGGCATCTCCGGCCGCCAGCTGACGCGCGAAAAGGACCCGGCCGTCCGCCATCCTGACCACCAGACTCGCCGCCTTTCGCGCCTGGATGACCACCTGTGAGGCACTGGCCGAAGCGCCATAGATGGCACCGCGGGGGTTGAACGCCCGCTGCACCGGCGGCGCGCCGGAGGCCGCAGCGGCAAGCGCTTCGGCCGAGGCCGGGTCGATGCCGGTCAGCTCGGCCTCGAGACCCGGCGTTATGTAAAGGGCCGGTATGGTCTGGTCCGGCGGGGCCGGGCGCGGCGCGGTAAGGCTCAGGGCCGCAGGCTGGCCGGGGACGGCCCCGAGGGTCCAGCTTTCCGGAATGGCGGTCAGGTCGGACGGCTGGGGAGCCCGCATCAGGCTGACACGCTGGAACACGTTCCAGCCGACCACGGCGATGATGAGGGCCAGGCCGGCGGCAATCAGACGCGGAGAAAAGCGACGGACCTCCTCGAAGGCCACGCCGACCGGGGCCTGAAGCGGCACGGAGGGATCGGGGCTCTCGCGCTTGAACCGCTCCACCGCCAGCTGTTCGTCCAGGCCCAGCGCGCCGGCATAGGCGCGCACATAGCCGATCGAGAAGACCCGGTTGGGCAGGGTCGAGAAATCGTTCTGTTCCAGGGCGGTCAGATAGCGCGGCGGAACGCGGGTAAGGCTGGACAGTTCTGCGAGGCAACGGCCGGAGTATTCACGGGCGATGCGCAGGCCGTCGCCCAGAGTCGCCGCATCCGTGACGGAAGGAACGACATCCTTCCAGTCTGGATGAGCCTTGAGCTCTTCGGAGATTCCCCCCGCATCCAGCGCCATTACGCCTGACCCCACACTCGGCTGGCGCGAGGGGTGCCCCCGCGTCGCCATACTCGAACTGGCGGCCCGTACCATATCGGGATGACAGTTCCGGCCTGACCCCCCAGACCACCACGTTCCAGCTTGTGGATAACTCATCAGGGCCGCCCGATCAACGATTTGTTAGCCATCCCGACGTGTCGGACCGGGACGGTTCAGATCGTGACGTTCAACTTCCGCGCCAGGGATTCGAGCTCACCCCGGATTGAGCCTGCAGAGGAGCCGAGCAGGTTGGCCATGCCGCGCCGGGCGGCGGTCAGGTCGGCCGACAGGATCATCCGCTTCACCGATCCGACGCCGCCCGCCGGAGCCGACAGGCGGGTGAACCCGAGGGTCAGCAGGGCGAAGGCTTCCAGCGGCCGGCCGGCCAGTTCCCCGCAAACCGACACCGGCGTGCCGGTATCGGCGCATTTCTTCTGGATCTCGGCCAGGGCGCGCAGGGCCGGGGGAGACAGGGGGTCGTAGCGGTCGGAAACCAGCGGGTTCGTCCGGTCGGCGGCGAACATGTACTGGAACAGGTCATTGGTCCCGACCGACACGAAATCGGTCAGCGGCAGAAGCGCGTCGAGGTGCCAGAGCAACGACGGGCATTCGATCATGGCCCCGACCCGCAGCAGGGCCGGCAGTTCCCGGCCCCGCCGTTTGGCCCAGGCGCATTCGACATCGACCATTTCGCGGGCGGCGCGGAACTCGTCGACTGTGGCGATCATCGGGAACATCACCCGCAGCTCGCGGCCGGCGGCGGCGGTCAGAAGGGCCCGGAGCTGAAGCCGCAGCAGGCCGGGCCGGTCAAGACCGAGACGGATGGCACGACGGCCGAGGGCGGGATTTTCCTCCCGCTCGGTCTCCAGATAGGGCAGCACCTTGTCGCCGCCGATATCGAGGGTGCGGAAGGTGACGGGCCGGTCGCCGGCCGTGTCCAGAACCAGCTTGTAGAGTGCGGTCTGGCTGTTCAGGCGGGGCAGTTCCTCCGAGACCATGAACTGGAATTCGGTGCGAAACAGGCCGATGCCCTCGGCACCGGTGGCGTCCAGGTTCTCCAGATCGACGGCCAGACCCGCATTGGTGAGAACGGTGATCCGGGTCCCGTCGAGGGTGACAGCAGGAACGTCTCGAAGCTTGGTGAATTCGGCCTGGCGTGCGCTGCGGACCAGCATGCGCGACTGGACGGCGGCCAGCATGTCGGGGCGGGGACGCAGATAGGTCTCACCGGTCTCGCCGTCGACGATGACGAGGTCGCCTTCCGACAACCGGTCGCGCAGCCCCATGATACGGCCGACACAGGGGATCTGCAGGGCACGGGCGACGATGGCGGCATGGCTGGCGGCCGAGCCCTCCTCAAGCAGGAGGCCCCGCAGCTTGTGGCGGGGATATTCCAGCAGATCGGCCGGACCGAGATTACGGGCGACAAGGATCGCATCGTCCGGCAGGTCGCGCTCGCCCGGTCTGACGCCGGCCAGGACCCGCAACAGCCGGTTCGCCAGATCCTCGAAATCGTGCAGCCGCTCCTTGATATAGGGGTCGCGGGCCTGGGCGAACCGGGCGCGGTGCTCGTTCCGGACGCGGTCAACAGCGGCCTCGGCGGTCAGGCCGGTTCGGACCGCCTCTTCAAGCGAGCGGTTCCAGCCCCGGTCGTCGGCGAACATCCGGTAGGTTTCCAGCACCTCGAACGGCAGGCCCGCGAGCTTGCCCTGACCGCCGTCAAGGATGGAATCGATATGGGCCTTGAGGCTGATCAATGCCTCGCGCAGGCGGATTTCCTCGACCTGCTGGTTCTCGGCCAGAAGATTCTCGGGCGCGACCGGAGCCTCGTGCAGGATGACGTGGCCGTAGGCGAGGCCCTCGGCGAAGCGCTGGCCCTTGAGGCGTTCGGGCCGGTGCGGCGCGACCTCGATGTCGCGCAATTCGTCCTGTGCCAGCAACTCGCCGGAGGCCACCGTCTCGGCCAGGACCATGGCGATGGTCTGGATGTCCTCGACTTCCTCGTCATCATAGCGCCGCTCGGAGCGGTTCTGGACGACGAGCACACCGATCGCGCGGCCGCCGCGCAGCAGGGGAGCACCGAGGAAGGCGTGATAGGGGTCCTCGCCCGTCTCCGGCCGGTAGGCGAAGCTGGGGTGGGACGGGGCGTCCGACAGGCTGATGGGGGCTGCGGTGCGAGCCACCTCACCGACCAGGCCCTCGCCGGGGCGCAGGCGGGTGGTGTGGACGGCCTCGGGCTTCAGGCCCTGGGTGGCGAAGAGTTCAAGTTCGCCGGACGCGCGGCGCAGATAGATCGAACAGACCTCGGCCACCATCGACTGGGCGATGATGCGCACCACCGTATCGAGCCGGTCCTGGGCCGGAGTCGCACCGGCCATGGCTTCGCGAATCTGGCGAAGGAGGTTCCGTGGCCCCGTCGTCAATCCGCCAACCGGCATGGCCCCTCCTGATGAACGACGCCGCAGATGGGCACCGTCCGGCTCAATTCCTAGACTTGCTCGAGTCCATAAGCGGCATGAAGTGCACGAACTGCCAATTCCGCATAGGCAGCGTCGATCAATACGCTGATCTTGATCTCGGATGTCGAGATGGCCTGAAACTTCACGCCCTTGTCGGCGAGGGCCCGGAACATGGTCTGGGCCACCCCCGCATGGCTGCGCATGCCGACGCCGACGACCGAGACCTTGGCGACATCCTCATCGACACGCAGTTCCTCGAAACCGAGCTCGGTCCGGGCGGCCCGCATGAGGTCGGCGGCGCGGGCGGCGTCGCGGCGGCCGGTGGTAAAGGTCAGGTTGACCGCGCCCTCGCTGCGCGCCTGGCTCTGCACGATCATGTCGACATTGACGTTGGCCCCGGCCAGCCGGGCGAAGACGTCGGCCGGTGCCTCGACCCGGTCAGACAGCCCCAGCAGGGTGATGCGGGCCTCGTCACGGCTCATGGTCACGCCCGATACGATGCGTTTTTCCACGATTTCCTCCTCGTCGCAGATCAGTGTGCCGGACTTGGCGGGCAGGATGCCGTTTTCGTCGGGTTCGATAAAGCTGGACAGCACCCGGAGCGGCACCCGTTTGGCCATGGCCAGTTCGACCGAGCGGGTCTGCAGCACCCGGGCCCCCAGCGAGGCCATTTCCAGCATCTCTTCATAGGAGATCTTCTCGAGCCGCCGCGCGCGCGATTCGATGCGGGGATCGGTCGTATAGACGCCGTCCACGTCCGTGTAGATGTCGCAAGGGCAGCTGAGGGCGGCAGCCACCGCCACCGCCGAGGTGTCAGAGCCGCCGCGGCCGAGAGTGGTGATCCGCCCCGAGCGGCTGACACCCTGGAAGCCGGGCACCACGGCGATCTCGCCCGCGTCCATGGCGGCACCCAGAACCTCGCCGGGCACCTCCTCGATCCGGGCGCGACCGTGGGCATCATCGGTGAGGATGGGAATCTGCCAGCCCATCCAGCTGCGGGCATTCAGGCCCATGTTGCGCAGGGTCAGGGCCAGCAGGCCGGCGGTGACCTGTTCGCCCGAGGCGACGACGATGTCGTATTCATCATCCGAAAGCTCGACCCCCTGGCCCGGCCGCCCCGCACCATCGGTCCAGGCGACCAGTTCATTGGTCTTGCCGGCCATGGCGGAGACGACCACGGCGACCTGTTTGCCCGCAGCGGCCTCTGCCGCGACGATGCGCGCGGCGCGGCGGATGCGTTCGAGGTCGCCCATGGAGGTGCCGCCGAACTTCATCACCAGTCGCGTCTTGGCTGGCCGCGTTTCGTCTGGCCGCGTCATCGTGGCGGATCGCCCCATCTTGCATGGAAGGCCGCGCGGGTTCATCCCTCGGCCCATGGCCGCTTCTAACGACAGGGTATCGGCGCGCAAACCCCAAAGCGGCGCGGAATTCGAAGGCGGGGCCGCCGGCCCCTCCATCGATCCCGCCGATGTGGCGCGATTTTCGGCCCAGGCGGCGGAATGGTGGGGCGCCCGCGGACCTTTCGCGCCGCTGCACAAATTCAATCCGGCCCGGCTGGCCTTCATCCGCGACCAGGCGGCGGAGCGGTTCGGGCGCGATGTGAAGACACGCGCTGCCTTTTCCGGCCTGACCCTGCTGGACGTCGGCTGCGGCGGCGGGCTGATCGCCGAACCGATGCGGCGGCTGGGCTTCCAGGTCACCGCCATCGATGCCTCGGCCGAAAACATCGGCACGGCGCGAGCCCATGCGGAACAGCAGGGCCTCGACATCGCCTATCGCGCCGCGACGATCGAACAGCTGGAGGCCGAGGGGGCCGGGCCTTTCGACGTCGTGCTGACGCTTGAGGTGATTGAACACGTGGCCGATCCGGAGGCCTTCATCCGCGCCTGTTCGCGGCGGGTGAAGCCGGGCGGGATGATGATCGTCGCCACACTCAACCGGACGCTGAAGGCGCTGGCGCTCGGCAAGGTCGCCGCGGAATACGTCCTGCGCTGGGTGCCGGCGGGGACGCACGACTGGAACCAGTTCTTGAAGCCGGACGAGATCCGGATGATGCTGTTGGAAGAGTCTGTGGCGGTCAGCGGACCGTTCGGCCTGGCTTATGATCCGCTTACGGATCGTTGGAGTGAGAGCGACGATACCGCCATCAACTATCTGATGATCGCCACGCGGGACTGACGCCCGCGACAAGGAGTTCCGAATGATCGCCATCCTGTCCGCCGCCCTGCTGGCCACAGCCACCACCCCCGCGCCGCCCACCATCGCGCCCCAGGAAGCGGTGACCGACCGGCGCGGCGTGGCGGGCCTGTGCATCCGCTGGAGCCGGGGCCGCCCGTCACGGGTCGCCCAGGCGATCATTGTACGGTCGACCGGCAACCGGGCGCTGGACCGCCGCCTCTCGGACGCTATCCCGGCGATGGACTGGCCGACCGGCGTGGACAACTACCGCGGCCAGTGGATGGGCATCTGGATGGCGGTTGGAGGTGCCGAAAGCCCGCCGGCGACGGAACCCCTGCCGGACTGTTCCGGGCAGAGGGATCGCAGCTGGGCACCGCCGCCCGTGCCGGCCAGCCCGGCGACCTGACCACCGGGCTGGCCCGACCCGGTTCATCGGGGGTTCATCGACCTGACCTCGTTGTAACGGGACACGAAATACGGTCGGTGGGATGAGGGATCTTCCGTCCACCCCCAGAAACAGGAGCCCCCCCGTGAAAAGCCTGCTCATCCTCTCCGTCCTGTCCGCCGCCCTGTTGACCTCGGCCTGTGTCACCGTGATCGATGCCTCGGACAGCGACGACCTGGCCTGGCATGGCGAGAACGCCCAGCCGTTCGACGCCGCCCGCGCCGAATGCCGCGCCTCGACCGGCGAGGGCATTCGCAGCGACGCCTTTCGCGGTTGTATGGCCGGCAAGGGCTGGACGCGAGGCTAGAGCCTGACCGGCTCATAAGGACTCGCCTCGCGGGTCCTTATGCGCCTTGAATCGGGCGGCAGCGGGATTTCGCTCTGGAGAAATCGTCGGCTCGGTTGAGTCTGTCGCCGATCCTTCAGGTGAGGCGTGGCAGCCGGAAGGTTCATCACAAAGGACACAAAGAACGCCACGAAGGACGCGAAGAGAGCCGGGCCGGGTCGAGGTCGATGCCTGCGCGGTCTGATTTGGGATCGCGGCTTGCGCCGCATGGATCCCGCCCAACGGCGGGTCCGGTTCAGAGGACCTCACAGGACCCCTTGTGGCCTTTGTGGCTTCCTTTGTGTCCTTTGTGCTGAACCAGCCATCGCCGGGCAAGGCCCCGGAGGGTGCGTCAACTCAAGCGAAGAACGATCTAGACGGTCAGACGGCGGATCATATAGCAGGCGTCCGCGCCATAGGACGCCAGCTTGTCCGCCATACCGGGCGGGTCGATCACCACGAAGCCGTGCCGTTCCCAGAACGGTGCGGCGTCATTGACCGCCACCAGGGTCAGGGCCGGCCAGCCGGCGGCGCGGGCCTCCTGCGCCAGACGCTCGACAACGGGACGGGACCAGCCGGCCCCGCGCACCGGCAGGGCAAGGGCGAGGTCGTGCAGATACATCACCGCGGCATCGTCCGGGATGGCGCTGATCAGGGTGTCCAGGGCCGGTGCGGCGTGCTCCGTCCACGGATAAGCCACCAGATAGCCGACCGGCGCGGTGCCCTCGCCGGCCAGCACGAAACAGCCGGACGGGTTGAGGCCCAGCCGGTTCGCGAAACAGTCGCGGCCTTCGAAATGGTCCGGAAAGCCGATGGCGGCGATCGCCGTCACGGCATCCAGATCAGCAACCGTCATCGTCCGCCAGTTCAGGCCGGACAGAGGATGCCGGGCAGGGCCGCCATGTAATGCCATTCCGGACTCCGCCGTCGGGTTTCGCTCAGTGAGCCTTGGCCGGATCGGGCGGGAGCGGCGGCAGGGCGGCGCAGGGGACCCCGTCGTCCTTCAGCTTCTTCACCTCGGCGGGCGTGGCCTCACCATAGATTTCGCGCTTCTCGGACCGGCCTTCATGGATGTCACGGGCCTCGCGGGCGAAGGCGTCGCCGACATAGTCGAAATTCTGCTCGACGTGGGACCGCACCTCGCGGGCCATCTGCGTCATCATGGTCTGCATATTCGCAAGATCGGGTCCCGACGCCGTCTTGCGGGTCCCGGCCACAGCCGGGGCCATGATCTGTTTTGACACCCCGCACGAGCCGCAGAGCGGGCATTCGACCAGTCCGCGCGCGGCCTGGTCGTCATAGGCGGCCGAGTCGCCGAACCAGGCCTCGAAGCCGTGTCCGTGATCGCACTGAAGGGCGTAGCGGATCATTGTGGTCCAACGAACTTTCGGTCGTGGGTCAGTTGCGGCACGGCGTTACGGGCGCTTGTGACGGCGTCGAAATCCAGGGTCGCAAGGAGGATGCCCGGTTCGTCGTGATCGAGCCTGGCGACCACCTCGCCCCAGGGCCCGACGATGGTTGACCGTCCCCAGGTGCGGCGGCCGTCCTCATGCAGACCGGCCTGGGCCGGGGCAAGGATCCAGCAGCCCGTCTCGATGGCCCGGGCCCGCAACAGGGTCTCCCAGTGGGCCTCGCCGGTCGGAACGGTGAAGGCGGCAGGAACGGAGATCATTCCGGCACCGGCCCTGGCCAAAGCGCGATACAGCTGCGGAAAGCGGATATCATAGCAGATGGTCAGGCCAAGACGGGCCCAGGGCGTGTCGGCCAGGACAGCGTCGTCGCCGGGGCGGATGGCGGCGCTTTCGCGCCAGCGCTCGCCGGTCGGCAGGTCGACGTCATAGACGTGCAGCTTGTCATAGGTGGCCACCACAGCGCCCGCTTCGTCGATCAGCAGGGAGCGGTTGGCGGCGCGGTCGTCGCCCTGATGGCCCGATTGGACAATGGCCGAGCCGATCAGAAGCCAGACGCCGAGCTCCTGCGCCAGGGCGCGCAGGCCAATGACCACCGCATCGCCATCCTGGTCCGTCAGGACGGCGGCACGGGCAGCCGGGTCCCTGATCAGAAAATTGGTCGCTTCCGGCGTCAGGATCAGTCTTGCCCCGCTTGCCGCCGCCTCGCGGATCAGGGGCTCAACATGGGCCAGGGCCGCCGCCGCACTGGCCGGAGTGCGGGTCTGGATCAGGGCGATCGGAAGCGTTGCCATCAGGCCCGGAGCAATGCGTCGAGCTCGCCACGTCGGTCAAGCGCGTGCAGGTCGTCGGAACCCCCGACGTGCTTTCCGCCGATGAAGATCTGCGGGAAGGTCATGCGACCGCCGGAACGCTGGATCATTTCCTGCTTCCTGGCAGGATCATGGGAGGCGACGATGTCCTCATAGTCCGCGCCCTTGCGATCGAGCAGGTCCCGGGCGGCGTGGCAGTAGCCACAGCCGGGCTTGGTGTAGAGAACGATGTCAGCCAAGGCGGAACTCCGGTCAGAAAGCGTCGCCCGCCGCCGGAGCGGCCGGGCCTGTTCCTATGTAGGCAATTCCCGTGCCGTTCGCACCCGGGCCACGACCGCCAGGTCCACGGCACGGGCACCGGCCTCGATCAGGGCCCGTGCACAGGCCTCGGCGGTGGCCCCCGTGGTCAGCACATCGTCGACCAGAAGGATGCGGCGGCCCCTGATCCGTCGCCGGCCCGCCTCGCTGACGGCGAAGGCCTTTCTGACATTCAGGCGACGGCCGCGCGCGGACTTGCCGCCCTGGGTGGTCGTGTGGGTCGTCCGGATCAGGGCGTCAGGCAGGTAGTCGAGCCCGGCGTCGCGAGCCAGCGGTCGGGCGATCTCGGCGGCCTGGTTGAAACGCCGCGACAGCAGGCGGAAGCGGTGCAGTGGCACAGGAACAAGGGCGTCTGCCTCGTCCAGCAGGGGCGAGGAAGAACGGGCCATCCAGCGGGCGAACAGGGGCGCATAGGGCTGGTGGTCGCCATGTTTGAACTTCAGGATCAGGCCCCGCGAAGCCTCGTCATAGACGCAGGCGGCCCGGGCGCGGGCGAAGGCATAGGGCTGGGCCAGGCAGGCCGCGCACCGGGGCGCGGCAAAAGGCCCACCGTCCATCTCGAACCCCGCGCCGCAGCCGTCACAGACCGGATCCTCGAGGAAGGTCACCCGGCTCCAGGCCCCGGCGGTAAGGCCGGCCGAGGCCGTCGGCTCCGGGCTGTCATGAGCCAGCGTGGGCAGCAGGAGATCGGCCACGCCGCGGCCCAGCGCCCGGGCTCCGAGCGCGATCCCCGGAACGACGGCTTTCAATCGGTCGCGCCAGACCCCATCCTGAAGTCTCATGAGCCCTTCCTCCGGTCCTCCGCATATCTTCGACGTTCGGCGCCGCACGGCAAGGCTTGAACGCAGCGAACGATCGCTTTCCCGCGCCGACTTCCTGCACGCGCGGGCGGCGGAGAACGCCGTGGGCAGTCTGGAGGCCCTGGTCCGCGACTGGCCCGGGGCAGCTGAGCTGTCCGCGCAGCCGGGAGCCTTTGCCGCCGCCCTGGCCGAAAGCGCGGCGGCGGACCGGGTCGGGCCGGTCAAGACGGTCGGCGACCGGGCGGCACGCGCCGGGCCGGGTGCAGCCCCGATCGATCTGGCAGACGGGTCGCAGGACCTGATCGTCTCCCTGATGAGCCTGCACTGGGCCAATGACCTGCCGGGCGCCCTGAGCCAGATCCGGCGGGCGCTGAAACCCGACGGCCTGTTTCTGGGCACCCTGCTGGGAGCCGGGACGCTGAAGGAGCTGCGTGCGGTCCTTACCGAGGCCGAGCTGGAGGCGCGCGGCGGGGCCCAGGCCCGTGTCTCGCCCTTTGCCGACGGCTTCGACGGTGCGGCCCTGCTGCAGAGGGCCGGGTTCGCCCTGCCGGTGGCCGATGTCGACCGGGTGACGGTGCGCTATCCCGACCTGCTGGCCCTGTTCCGCGACCTGCGCGCCATGGGCGAAACCAATGTTCTGGCGGGGGCTGTGCGGCCGCTGACGCGCAGCATCGTCGGACGGGCCGCGCAGCTGTATGCGGAACGCCATACCGACACCGACGGCCGCATTCCGGCGACCTTCGAGATCGTACATCTGGCCGGCTGGGCCCCGCATGAAAGCCAGCAGAAGCCGTTGCCAAGGGGCTCGGCGAAGATGCGGCTGGCGGATGCGCTGGGGGTCAGGGAGCAGACGGGAGAGGACTGAGCCTCAGCCGCCCATGGCGCTGCGGATCCTGTCCATGGCACCGTTGAAGATACCGCTGCCGGTCGCCCCGAAGGCCTGCATCGCGCCGAGGATGACGAGGAACATCAGCGCCAGGATCATCCCGTATTCGATGGCGGTCGCGCCGCTTTCGTCGCGCAGGAGGCGGGAGAGGAAGCGTCGCATCATCGGCCCCCTCCTTCCGGCGGCTAGAGCAGGTCGCGCAGCCAGGCGACCAGGGGTTCATCAGCCGGCGGCATGGGATAGTCCGAAAGCTGGTTCGGCCTGACCCATTTCAGCGCCGCATGCTCGCGGTTCTGCACCACCCCCGACCAGCGTCGGCACAGGTACAATGGCATCAATAGGTGAAACGAATCGTAAGCGTGGCTCGCAAAAACGAACGGAGCGAGGCAGGCCTCACTGACATCTATTCCGAGTTCTTCCTGCAGTTCCCGGATCAGGGCCTGCTCCGGGCGCTCGCCCGGCTCGACCTTGCCGCCCGGAAACTCCCACAGGCCGGCGAGCTTCTTGCCCTCCGGCCGCTGGGCGATCAGGACGCGGCCGTCGGCGTCGATCAGGGCCACGGCGACGACGAGAACGGTGGGCAACCCGTCACTCACGATCGATAATCGCCGTTGATCTCGACGTAGCGTTTGGTCAGGTCGCAGGTCCAGACCGTTGCCGAGGCGCGTCCCCAGCCGACGTCGACGGTGATGTCGATCTCGGCGTTCTTCATATAGGCGCTCATCTTCGCCTCATCGTAGGTTGGGGACGGGGCTCCGTCGATCGCCGCCACATGGGGGCCGAAACGGATGGCGAGGCTGTCGCGGTCGACCGGCTCCTCGGTCTTGCCGACGGCCATGACGACCCGGCCCCAGTTGGCGTCCTCACCGGCGAGGGCGGTCTTGACCAGCGGGCTGTCGGCGATCGACTTGGCCAGTTTCCGGGCCGAGGCGGGGCTGGCAGCTCCGTCCACGGTGACCTTGACGAATTTGGTCGCCCCCTCCCCGTCGCGGACCAGTTGATGGGCGAGGTCGAGCATGACCTTTTCCAGGGCCGCCGAGAAATCCTTCAGCCGGCGGTCGCCGACCCGGCCGATACGCGGCGCGCCGCTCGCGCCTGTGGCGAACAGCAGGCAGGTGTCATTGGTCGAGGTGTCGCCGTCCACGGTGACGCTGTTGAAGGTGGTGCGGACGTGCAGGCCCAGCAGGGCCCGCAGCACAGGCGGCGCGATCGCGGCATCGGTGACGATAAAGCCCAGCATGGTGGCCATGTCGGGGGCGATCATGCCCGACCCCTTGGCGATGCCGGCGATCCGGACCTTGCGGCCCTCGATCTCGCATTCGGCATAGGACCCCTTGGGGAAGGTGTCGGTGGTCATGATAGCCCGGCCGGCGCGGGCCCAGGCGTCGGCATCCAGCCCCGCCTCGATCTCGGGCATGCGGGCCACGATCTTGCGGTCGTCCAGCACCACGCCGATCACGCCGGTGGAGGCCAGCATGACGTCGCGCTGGCGGCAGCCGAAGCGTTTGGCGACCTCCGAGGCCGTGCGACGGGCCGCATCGGCCCCGGCCTTGCCGGTAAAGGCATTGGCGCAGCCGGCATTGACCACCAGGGCCCGCACATCCTGCCCGCCCTCGGCCGAGTCCAGCTGTCGCTTGCACCAGTCGACCGGGGCGGAGCCGACCTTGTGCCGGGTGAAGACGCCGGCGCAGGTGGTGCCCCGCACGAAGCTGAAAACCACCAGATCATCGCGCTCGTGTTTGTAGAAGCCGGCCCGTGCGGTGGCGATCTCGACCCCGCCGATGGGCGGAATGGTCGGGAAGGGCACGGCGAGGGGCGAAATCTCGAGCCCCGGCTTCCCCGGTGCAGCCACCGTCAAGGCCTTCGCGGGCGCCGGGGTCGTGGCGCGTTTCAGGGCCGTCGCCAGGGGGTCGAAGGCCTTTTCGATGGCCTGTTCGATCTTCTGGCCGGTGGAGGCGCGGCCGGCCCTGGGCGGCCGGCTCACGATGCCTTCCCGGGCGCGGAGGCCGCGGCGACGGCCGGCCGGGCCGGTGCAGCGGGGGTACCGACGGACGATGCGGGCGGGCGCGGCGCCGAGGCCGGCTCCTGCGAACGGGGCGTATCGCCGGGCAGGAGCACCTCGACCTCAGCCTTGCCGCGCAACTCCTCAAGCAGTTGGCGCACGCCCTCATAGGTCAGGTAGCGGACGATCTGGGGCCGGGCCTGCTCCAGCGTCGGCGGGGTCTCGCGACGGCGGTCCTCGACCCGCAGCACGGCCCAGCCGCCCTCGGTCTGGAAGGGGCCGACGGTCGAGCCCGCAGGGCGGTCGCGCAGGGCGTTCTTGTAGGCCTCGGGCATGACGTCGATGGTCCGGTAGCCGAGATCGCCGCCGGAATAGCGGGTGGCGTCGTCGATCGAGCTTTCGGCGGCCACGGCCTCGAAGGCCGCGCCCTGGGCCAGAATGCCGATCACGGCGTCGGCCTCGGGCTTGGTTCGCGACAGGATCAGGCGGACACGGATTTCCTCCGACGTCTGCGCCAGCCGCACCTGCTCCTGATAGATGGTCTCCACCGCGCGATCCGAGATGGAACCGTTGACCACCGTCTCGACCAGCATGTCGCCGAGAATACGCTCACGCGTCGCCTCCAGCCGGCGCTGGGCGAGGGCGGAGTTGTCGAGGCCGCGCCGCTCGGCCTCGCGGGCCAGCAGCTTCTGGTCGATGACCTCGTCCAGCACCCGACGGAACAGGTCGGAGGTCACGTCCAGCGGCTCGCCCTCCCCGACGAGGCCCTGTGCCACCGCCTCGCGCTTCACGTCGGACGCCCAGATGGTCTGGCCCTGGACCTCGGCCACGGACCGGTCACCCGGCTCGGGCGCGCGGTCCGTGCCGCCCTCGCGGCCACACGCCGAAAGGGCCAGAACCGCCGCAAGAAGGACAGGGACGAAGGGGCTTGAAAGCCGCATTTGAGCGCGCTCCGTCACAGGGCGGCAAAGCCCCTCGCGTTGACAGGGATAAGGTCGGT
This sequence comes from Caulobacteraceae bacterium, assembly GCA_947501315.1. Taxonomy (GTDB): domain Bacteria; phylum Pseudomonadota; class Alphaproteobacteria; order Caulobacterales; family Caulobacteraceae; genus Brevundimonas. The sequence goes on from CANMXH010000003.1 coordinate 17,191, forward strand.
GCTTAAGTCCCGCCTGCGCCCAAGTCGAGGGGTTTTCGAACGACCGCGCGGCCCTCGCGCGCGCCTGAGTCAGGCGCATCGGGTCGTCGTCGCCGGTGCCCCTTCCCGCCGCGCAGTCGTCACCGTTCCTTCGGGACCTTTCAGTACCAGAGCCTCTGCGGCTCGCCCGCCTTCGGATCATCCATGCTCGGCATAGCCAAGAAGATTTTCGGCTCCTCCAACGACCGCAAGGTCAAGGATTTCATGGGCCGGGTTCAGAAGATCAACGCGCTGGAGGACAAGTTCGCTGCCCTGTCGGACGACGAGCTGCGTATGATGACCGATGCCTTCCGTGACCGGATCGCAGGCGGCGAAACCCTCGACAAGGTGCTGAACGAGGCCTTTGCCGTGGCGCGCGAGGCGTCGAGGCGGGTGCTGGGCCAGCGCCAGTATGACGTTCAGCTGGCCGGCGGCATGATCCTGCACGATGGCGGTATCGCCGAGATGCGCACCGGTGAGGGCAAGACCCTGGTCGCCGTGGCCCCGGTCTACCTCAACGCCCTGCTGGGCAAGGGCGTGCACGTCATCACCGTCAATGACTATCTGGCGCGGCGCGATGCCGAATGGATGGGCCGGGTTTACCGCTTCCTCGGCATGGAGGTCGGCGTCATCGTCAACGGCCTGTCCTCGGGACAGCGCCAGGCGGCCTATGCGGCCGACATCACCTACGGCACCAACAACGAGTTCGGCTTCGACTATCTGCGCGACAACCTCGTCTATGACCGCAAGGAAATGGTGCAGCGTCCGCACCATTTCGCCATCGTCGACGAGGTCGACTCCATCCTGGTCGACGAGGCCCGGACGCCGCTGATCATTTCGGGCCCGACGGAAGACCGCTCGGACCTGTATCTGATCGTCGACGGGATCATCAAGGAGCTGATCCAGGACACGACGACCTTCGATCTGGACGAGAAGCAGCGCCAGGCGCTGCTGACCGAGGAGGGATCAGAAAAGATCGAACAGATCATGGAGGAGCGCGCGCTGTTCGCGCCCGACACCACCGGTCTGTACGACGCCGCCAACATTACCCTGGTGCACCATATCAACCAGGCCCTGCGCGCCAACACCCTGTATCAAAAGGACAAGGACTACATCATCAAGGCCGGTGAGGTCATGCTGATCGATGAGTTCACCGGCCGGATGATGCAGGGCCGCCGCCTGTCCGAGGGCCTGCACCAGGCCATTGAGGCCAAGGAGGGCGTGAAGATCATGCCCGAGAACCAGACCCTGGCCTCGGTCACCATCCAGAACTATTTCCGCCTTTACGAAAAGCTGTCCGGCATGACCGGCACGGCCGCGACCGAGGCCCAGGAATTCCTCGACATCTACAAGATGGATGTCCTCGAGGTGCCGACCAACCGTCCGGTCAAGCGCATCGACCACGACGACGAAATCTTCCGCACCACAGCCGAGAAGAACCAGGCCATTGCGGCCCTGATCGCCGAATGCCACGTCAAGGGTCAGCCTATCCTCGTGGGCACCGTGTCGATCGAAAAATCGGAAACCCTGTCCGAGCTGCTGAAGACCTACCAGTATGAGGTCACCCTCAAGACGCTGAAACCCCAACACGCCCATCTGCTGGAAGCGGTCACCAGCGAGGACGAGAAGGTCCGCAAGGAAGCGAAGAAGGCCTATCAGGCCCTGAAGGACGAGGATTTCGACATCGAAATCAAGTCCGGCAAGGGCATTCCGCACAGCGTTCTGAACGCCCGCCAGCATGAGCAGGAAGCCTATATCGTCGCCGACGCAGGCTTGCCGGGCGTGGTGACCATCGCCACCAACATGGCCGGCCGCGGCACCGATATCCAGCTGGGCGGCAACCTCGAAATGCGCCTGCAGAAATGGCGTCAGGACCTGCGCAACCTGGCGCAGGAAATCACGCCGGAGATGGAAGCCGCGGAAGAGGCTCGTCTGAAGGCCGACATCGCCGTTCAGAAGCAGAAGTCGCTGGCCGCCGGCGGCCTGTTCGTCCTCGGCACCGAGCGCCACGAGAGCCGCCGGATCGACAACCAGCTGCGCGGCCGTACCGGCCGTCAGGGCGACCCTGGGACCTCGAAATTCTTCCTGTCCTGCGAGGACGACCTGCTGCGCATCTTCGCCGGCGACCGTCTGGACTCCATCATGCGCAGCTTCGGCGTGGCCGAGGGCGAGGCGATCAGCCACCCCTGGCTGAACCGCGCCGTCGAGACCGCCCAGAAGCGGGTCGAGACCCGCAACTACGACATCCGCAAAAACCTGCTGAAATACGACGACGTCGTGAACGACCAGCGCAAGGCCGTGTTCGAGCAACGCCAGGAGTTCATGGACTCGACCGACCTGTCCGAACTGGTCGGCGAATTCCGCAACGACGTCATCTCCGACCTGATCGAGAAGCATATGCCGCCCAAGGCCTATGCCGAGCAGTGGGACATCGACGGCCTGAACGAGAAGGTGAAGTCGACCCTCGGCCTCGAACTGCCCCTGCATGACTGGGCCGCCGAGGAAGGCGTCTCCAACGAGGAGATCGAGGAGCGGGTCATCGCCGCCGCCGACACCCGCGCGAGCGAGCGCCTGGAGCAGATCGGCGCGGAACAGACCCGCGGCCTCGAGAAGCAGTTCCTGCTGCAGATGATCGACATGCAGTGGCGCGAGCATCTGGTCCATCTGGATCATCTGCGCGGTGTCATCGGCCTGCGTGGCTATGGCCAGCGCGATCCGCTGAACGAATACAAGACCGAGGCCTTCAACCTGTTCGAGACGCTGCTCTATGAGCTGCGCCACAATGTCACCCGCTGGCTGATGACGGTCGAGTTCCGCTTCGAGGCTCCGCCGGCGATGGACATGCCCGAGTTCAAGGAAATCCACCTGAACCCCGGCACCGGCGAGAACGAGATGGCCAATCCGTTCGCGCAGAATCCGGAAGGCCAGCTGCAGGGCGATGATCGCGCGCGCCTGCCGGTCGATGCCCTGCCGGTCGGCTGGGAGCGGACACCGCGCAACTCAGCCTGCCCCTGCGGCTCGGGCCGCAAGTTCAAGCATTGCCACGGTAGTCTGATTTAGAGCGCTATCGCTCACCGCGCGGCGGCTCGCTGCTTGAGCGCGGGATGAGGGGCCGCTATCGACCGTCGGTGTTCGCTACTGACGGGAGAGACTGATGGCCGCTCACAAGGACCTGTTCTCCCGCGCCCTGTCGCTGGATCCCGAACGGCTGCATTTCGCGGCCCACAGCCATCATCTGTGGCCGGACGCCAGCTTTGACGGTCAGCTGCGGGCCTGGGTCGAGGCGAACCAGTTCGCCGACCGGAAATGGGGCCCGATCTTCGGGGAGGTGATCCCTGAAGCGCAGGCTCATGTGGCCAGGGAGTTGAACCTGCCCTCGCCCGACACGGTGGTGTTCGCGCCCAATACCCACGATCTGCTGTTGCGCATCGTCTCGGGGATCGAGCGCAAGCCGGTCCGCATCCTGTCTACCGACGGGGAATTCCATTCTTTCCGGCGTCAGGGCGAACGCTGGGAAGAGGCCGGCGAGGCGGTCATCACCCGTGTGCCCCTGCATCCGTTCGGGACCTTTGACGACCGGTTCATCGCGGCGGCCAGCGGGGGCGGCTTCGATCTGATTATCGTCAGCCAGGTCTTCTTCCGCACCGGCCAGACCTTCGGACGGATCGCCGATCTGGCGGCCCTGGCCGATCCGGCGGGGCCGTGGGTGGTCATCGACGGCTACCACGGCTTCATGGCCACACCGACGGATCTCTCGGCCGTGGCGGACCGGATCTTCTATGTCTCGGGCGGCTATAAATACGCCATGTCGGGTGAGGGCGTCTGTTTCCTGCATGCGCCGGGCGGCTATTGCCCGCGGCCGGTGGTGACCGGCTGGTTCGCCGAGTTCGGGGATCTGTCAGGACCACCGGGCGGGGTGCAGTACCGCCGCGACGGCGGCCGCTTCTGGGGCGCGACCTTCGACGTCTCGCCCCTGTACCGGTTCAACGCCGTGCGGCGGATGCTGGACGAGGCCGGCCTGGGCACCGCCGACGTCAGTACCCATGCCCACGCCCTGATGGCCCGGTTCCAGTCCGCGGTCGGGAACGGGGAGGCCGGGCGGCTGGCGGCGGCCGAACTGATCAACCCGTTGACGGACGAGGCCCGACGCGCGCGCTTCCTGGCCTTTCGGCATGAGGATGCATCGGCCTGGCAGTCGGCCCTGCTGGACGCGGACGTCGTCACCGATGTGCGGGACGACGTGATCCGCTTCGGCTTCGGCCTGTATCAGGACGCGGACGATGTCGAACGGCTGATCGCCGCCTGCAAACGCGTGCTCTGATCCCCCCGTCCGCCTAGAAGAAGGTCGTGTCTTCCGCCTGTTTCGCCTCGGGTGCCTTGCGCGGGGCGGGGCTTGAAGCCGCTGCCGGCGCGGATGGCGCACCCGGCGCAGTGCCGTCCGCCGCGGGGAACGGGGGCAGATCCGGATAGGGCAGGCTTTCGGAAACGCCGTCGCCCGGGACGGCCTGCGCGCCCGACGCGTCGGCGGGTACCGCATCCGGCGGATCGATCCGGTCCGGCGCGTCCAGATCATCGCGGATGTAGACCCAGGAACGGCGGTCGGAACAGGCGCAGGCCTTCATGAAGCCCTCGCGGTCGCGCCAGATGACCAGTGGATAGCGCGTCGACAGGCCCGCTTCCTGCAGGTCGGCCGTCAGACGGGCGACAAAATCCCGCCCGGCCTCGACCACAGCGCCACGCGCCAGATTGCCGTCAGCGGCCGGAATGCCCGCGGCCGTCCAGTTGCGCACCGGGGTCGCGGTCCAGCGTTGGTAAAGGGTCCAGTCGCGGGTCAGCCAAAGCTCGGCGATGGTGGCGCGCTCGGCGGCGGTCGACTGGGCCAGCCCCTCGCGGTCGGGACGGGCGAACAGGATGGTGCGGGCCTCCACGCCGGCAGCGCGCAGCTTGGGAATCTCCTCGCGCTCGTAGCGGGCCATGGCCGGGGAGTCGCGATAGCCGATGATGTAGAGCGGCTCTCCGCCGCCACCCGCCGAGACCCAGGACGCCTCATCCAGCAAGCGCTGGATTTCGGCCTGGTTGCGGGTCACCGTGACGGGCTGGAACTGCGCATAATAGGTCCAGTAGGCCCAGTAGGCACCGCCCGCGAGCGCGAGGCCGATGACGGCTGCAAGGGCCGACCAGATGAAAAAGCGACGCATGGGGGGAGGCGCTCCAGCTTCACGGTTCGCAGAGGTTAACGCCTAGCATCGAATTGGGTTGTCGCGCACGCCTGTGAGGCGAGCGGTCACCCCATCGTCGGGATGACGAAGCTGGAATCCGCATGCTCCAGATCACTGTCGGGCCACCGCGCGGTGACCGTCTTGACCTTGGTCCAGAATTTCACGCCCTCCATGCCGTGCTGGTTGGTGTCGCCGAAGGCCGAGCGCTTCCAGCCGCCGAAAGTGTGATAGGCGACCGGCACGGGGATGGGGACGTTGATCCCGACCATGCCGACATTGACCCGGGCGGCGAAGTCGCGGGCCGCGCGGCCGTTCTGGGTGAAGATGGCCACGCCGTTGCCGTACTGGTGCTTCGACGGCAGTGACAGGGCCTCCTCGAAGCTGGCGGCGCGAACGATCTGCAGCACGGGGCCGAAGATCTCTTCCTTGTAGGATTCCATGTCGGGCGTGACGTGGTCGAACAGCGACGGGCCGATGAAATACCCCTTCTCGTGCCCCTGCAGGGAGAAGCCGCGGCCGTCGACGACCAGTTCGGCGCCTTCGCGCACCCCGGTCTCGATCCAGCCCTCGACGCGGGCCTTGTGCTGGGCGGTGACGACGGGGCCGTAGTGGGCGCCCGCGTCGGTCGAGATACCGACCCGCATGGTCGGGATTTCAGCGACCATCCGCTCGCGCAGTTCGTCGGCGGTCTTCTTGCCGACCGGCACCACCACCGGCAGGGCCATGCAGCGTTCACCGGCCGAGCCATAGGCCGCGCCTGACAGGTCCTTGATCACCTGATCCATGTCGGCGTCTGGCAGGACGATGCCGTGGTTCTTGGCCCCGCCCATGGCCTGGACGCGTTTCCCGTGCGTCGCGCCGGTCTGGTAGACGTAGTTGGCGATGTCGGACGAGCCGACAAAGCTGACGGCATGGATCTGCGGATGGGTCAGGATGGCGTCGACCGCGACCTTGTCGCCATGGACGACGTTGAGCACGCCGGAGGGGGCGCCCGCTTCCATCATCAGCTCGGCGAGGCGGACCGGCACGGACGGGTCACGCTCGGAGGGCTTGAGGATGAAGGTGTTGCCGACGGCGATGGCGACGCCGAACATCCACATCGGGATCATGGCCGGGAAGTTGAACGGGGTGATGCCCGAAACCACGCCCAGCGGCTGGCGCATCGAATAGACGTCGATGCCGGGACCGGCACCCCAGGTGTATTCGCCCTTCAGCGCATGCGGGATGCCGCAGGCGAATTCGATGACTTCGAGACCGCGCTGGATGTCGCCCTTGGAGTCGGCGATGACCTTCCCATGTTCGGCCGACAGCAGGCCGGCCAGCTCGTCCATACGAGCCTCGACGAGGCGTTTGAACTCGAACATCACCCGCGCGCGGCGCTGGGGATTGGTCGAGGACCAACCGTCGAAGGCGTTCTGGGCGGCCTGGACGGCGAGGTCCATCTCGGCGACCGAGGCCAGTTGCACGCGGGCCTGGACCTCGCCGGTATTGGGGTTGAACACGTCCGAGAACCGGCCCGAGGCACCGGTGAAGCTGGCGCCGTCGATGAAATGGTGGATGTCGCGCATGATCGGAAAGGGTCCTGGAGAACGAAACAGTCGGGTCGGATGGGCAGCGGTTTAGACCCTGACCCGCCCCTGCGCCAGCGTCTCTAGACCGCCGCCTCGAACAGGGCGTCGCGGGCGATGTCGGCCTGGAGCATGGGGAAGAAATGGGTGCCGCCGGGCACCGTCCCGACGGTGAGATGCGGCAGTCGACGCCGGTCTTCGGACATTCGGCAGGGCGAGCCGATTTCGGCCTTCAACACGCTGACCGGACAGTCCAGGCGTTGCAGGGCCTGCCAGGGATCGTGGCTCTGGGCGGCGAAATTGGAGGCCTCCCATTCGGGATCGCAGGCCAGGGAGAATCCCTCGGGCGTCTCGACCAGGCCATCAGCGATATAGTCGGCCAACATCATCTCGGGCCAGCCACGGAAGGCCCCGCGGCCCAGCCAGGCGGCCATGGCCTGCTGCCGGCTGTCGAAGACCTTGCGGCGGCGCAGGGCGTTCCGGGCCAGCGGAATGCGTGAGCCGAGCCGGTCCAGCAGTGGCAGATGGAAGGCGGCGACGACCCAGCGACGCCAGACCACGGGGTCAAACAGGACGAGACTTCCGACCCGGTCCGGGCGTTCGGCCGCGGCCAGCAGAGCCGCCGTGCCGCCCATGGAATGGCCTGCGAGAACCACGGGCGGCCCGTCGATCGTATCCAGAAGGGCGACGAGATCATCGCGATGATCGTGCCAGTTGCGCCGGCCACGCGGATCGGCCGGAAGCGAGGCGCCGCCATGGCCTCGCAGGTCCGGGGCCCAGATCCTCAGGGACCCGGACAGGGGGGCCAGCACGGTGCGGTAGGTCAGGGCGTTGAAGCCGTTGGCATGCACGAAAACCAGGTCGACCGGCCGCTTCGGATCGCCGAAGTCGAGCAGACTCATCCTGCCCTCGCCCCAACGGTTCGACACCGGCAGGCTCAGACGACGGGGCGGGGAGAGCCGGATCGCATCCATGGGGCGGAGATAGTCTTCGCGTCCGGGGATTGCCAGAGGGCCGGGGCCGGGGCTCAGACTACTGGCACGCCGGGCAGCGACCGTGGGCCTCGATGGTGGTGCGGGCGATGACGTAGCCGGCGACCTCGGCGGCTCGGCCCAGATCACCGGCCACAGGCGCCGACACCTCCGCCGTTGCGCCACAGCAGTCGCAGATCAGGAAGGCGGCGGCATGGTCGATCGCCCCTGAGGTGCAGGCGACATAGGCACTGATCGAGGCGATACGGTGGGCGAGGCCCTTGCGTTCGAGGAACTCCAGCGCGCGATAGACCGTGGGCGGTTTGGCCGGCTGACCGTCCTCGCCGAAGCGGGCGATCAGGTCATAGGCCTTCACCGGCTCACCGGCTGCCAGCAGAAGCTCCAGCACCCGCAGGCGCGACGGCGTCATCCGCTCGCCCTCGGCCGTCAGACGACGGTCGGCGTCCTGCATGGCGCGGGCGACATCAGCGGCCCCCGGGGGGCCGTCGGCATGGTGGTGACCGCAGGCTTCGCTCATGACCCTGAGCTAGGCCTTAAGACGCGGTCCCGCAACAGCAGGCGCTTGACGAGTCGTGACGTTATCTCATAACACCACATCTTCGCGTTTGTCCGGATGTTCCCCATGAGTCTCGCTGTCGTGTCCCGCGCCGCCCTTTTGACCGCCGCCAGCTGGGCCGCGCTCGCCGGTGCAGCCGCCGCCCAGAACGCGCCAAGCCCGGCCGAGCTCGACGAGGTCATCGTCACCGGCATGCCGTTCGGCGTGACCGACCGGGCCAGCCTGCTGGCCGTCGAGGTGCTGGACGAGGCGGATCTCGCCGTTGCGCCGGCCTCGACCCTGGGCGATCTCGTCAACGGCCTGCCCGGCGTCCGCAGCACCAGTTTCGCGCCGGGGGCCAGCCGTCCGGTGATCCGCGGCCTGTCCGGGCCGCGGGTGCAGGTACTGACCAACGGCCTCGGCCTGATCGACGCAAGCTCGGTTTCGCCCGACCACCAGGTGGCGGTGGACCCGGCCGAGGCGCGCCGGATCGAGATCGTGCGCGGCCCCTCGACCCTGACCTTCGGCGGCTCGGCCATCGGCGGGGTGGTCAACATCATCGACGACCGCATCCCGACCGAACCGGCAGAGGACGGGCTGGACGGCCACATCAGCGTCCAGGCCGCGACCGTGGACAGCGGGACCAGTTTCGGTGGGCGGATCAAGGCCAATGCCGGTCCGCTGGTCTTCACTGCGGACGCCTTCACCCGTTCCGCCTCCGACTTTGACGTTCCCGTCTACCCGGAATCGCAGCGTCTGCTGGATGAGGAGGGCGAGACCGCCGGAGACGAGCGCACGGTCGAGAACACCTTCGTCGAACTGGACCAGTACGGCGCAGGCGTCAGCTGGATCGGATCGCGCGGCTACATCGGCGCCTCCGTAAAACACGTCGAGACCACCTACGGCGTGCCGGGACATGCGCATGAGCCCGATCCGCTGGACCCGGGTGCCGAAGAGGAAAGCGTGTCCATCGGTCTGGAACAGACTCGCTACGACCTTCGTGGCGAGTTGGCCTTCGACACAGGGCCCTTCAGCAAAGCGAGCGTTTCGGCCGGCTGGGCGGACTATTCGCACACCGAATTCGAGGGCGATGCGATCGGCACTCAATTCTTCTCGGAAGGCCATGAAGGCCGGTTCGAGCTGATCCAGCGCGAGCGGAACGGCTGGCAGGGCGCGATCGGCCTGCAGCTGCTGGAGCGGACCTTCGATGCGGTCGGCGACGAGGCCTATGTGCCGCTGACCGATATCACTGAACAGGGCCTGTATACGGTGCAGCGGTACGACCGCGGCAGCCTCGGCTTCGAGGGCGGTCTGCGACTGGACAACCGTTCGCTGGACAGTCTGGCGGGTGAGCGCGACTTCTCCAATGTCTCGGCCTCGGCGGGCGTGTTCCTGCGGCCGTCGGCAGCCCTGTTCCTCGGTCTGAGCGTGGCGCGCAACGAGCGGGCACCGAGCGAGGTCGAACTGTTCGCCGAGGGTGCGCACGTCGCCACCGGGGCCTTCGAGGTCGGCAATATCGATCTGGACAGCGAGGTCGCAACCTCGATCGAGGCGACCGTGCATTTCGCCTCCGGTCCGTTCGAATTCGACCTGCACGCCTACAGCGCCGACTATGACGGCTTCATCGATCTGAGGCCCACAGGGCTGGTTGATGTTGATGCCGACCTGCCGGTCTTCGCCTATGTCCAGACCGGGGCGGCGTTCCGCGGCTTCGAGGCCGAGGCCAGCTATACCCTGTGGGAAGCCGGCGACCGGAGCCTGAGCCTTTCGGGCGCGGCTGACTGGGTGCGCGCATCGACCGATCTCGGGCCGGCAGCACGTATTCCGCCGTGGTCCGTCACGGCAGGCCTGGACTGGACCGCAGGCCTGTTCGACGCCGGACTTGAGGTCCGTCATGTCTCCGAACAGGATCGTACGGCCGCCTTCGAACGCCCTACGGACAGCTACACCCTCGTCAATCTGAAGGGCTCGGTGCGGCCGTTCGCGGACAGCAACATCATCCTCTTCGCCGAGGCAGCCAACCTGACGGACGCGGAGGCGCGCGAACATGCCAGCTTCCAGAAGGACATCGCGCCGCAGCCGGGACGCAGCCTGCGGGTGGGGGCGACCTACCGTTTCTGAAACCTGCGGGGCGAGCCGGTTTGCCGGCCTGACGTGTCTGCGCTAGACACGCGCCATCTTTCATCAGCAGAGCACGTTTCGCGTCCATGACCGACACCACCTCCACCGCCGGTCTGTCCGGCAATGTCCTGTTCTACGGCAAGCCCGAGCCCCTGTCGGTTGAGGCCCACGGCACCTTGGGCGTCGATCCCGTCGACAAGCCTTACGGTTTTGTGGCCCAGACCAATCTGGTCCCGCTGACCGTGACCGAGTTCGCCCCGGCCGCGCTGTCCTATCCGGTGATCTTCATCGGCGACGCCCGCATGCCGGTCGCCGTCATGGCCCTGCGCGGCGGAGAGAACCTGTTTGTCAGCGACGCCGGCGAGTTCCGCGCCGAGTCCTACATCCCGGCCTATGTCCGCCGCTATCCGTTCGTCTTTGCCAATGACGAGGTCGAGAAGCGGCTGATCCTGTGCGTCGATCGCGACGCTCCGTTCATCCGGGACGGCGGCACGACCCCTCTGTTCGTTGACGGCAAGCCGTCCACCTACGTCGAACAGGCGATGGAATTCTGCAACAATTTCGAACTCGAGCGCCAGCGCACCGATGCCTTCGTCAAACTGTTGAACGAGCTGGACCTGCTGGACACCCGCGAGGCCATCTTCACCCCGCGCAATCCCGACGGCACCTCGGCCGCGCCGCAGAAGATCGCCGAATATTACGCTGTTTCGGAAGACAAGCTGAAAGCCCTGCCCGCCGAGAAGCTGGCAGAACTGCGCGACAACGGCGCCCTGGGGCAGATCTACGCCCACCTGGTGTCGCTGCTGGGCTGGGACCGGCTGATCGCCATGGCCTTCCAGAGGGCGGCCGCAGCCCAACCGGCGGCCGGCAACGCCTGAAGCGAGTGGCTGGTGGCTAGTGGCTAGTGGCTAGTGGCTAGACAGCGGTCGCAAACAGCGTCTCGAAAAGCAGAAAACCCCGTCCGGTTCGTCCGGTCGGGGTTTTTCATTGACGTGGCAGACGTCCGGCTCACCCTGGCCACCAGCCACCAGCTACCAGCCACTCCCGCCGCGTCAGCGGCGGGTCAGCAGCGCCCGCGTCAGGCAGGAGAAGACCAGCCGGCCGGCCTCGTCGAGCAGGTCGTGCTGGGCGATGACGATGCCCTTTTCGTCGCCGACCGGGTCCTTGCCCATGACGGTCATCCGGCCGCGCATCAGCTCGCCGGCGGGCGGATTGCGCAGATAGCGCAGGCCGTCCACCGCCAGCACCTTGGACTGGGCCCAGCCCGAGGCCTTGTCAGCGAAAAGCCGACTCCACAGGGCATAGACCATGGCATCCGGTGCCCCGTAGGACGCGTCCCATCCGGGCAGGAAGCGCTCGACGAAGAGGTCCAGCGACGCCGGATCGACCATACAGGCCCCGAGCGGCACGACTTCGCCCACGCCCATATCCTCGAAATGGACGAGCAGCGGTTCGGTCATCCGTTCGGTCCCATCAGCCTGCGGGCTCTTCCGAGACCCGGACCAGCAGCTTGCCGTCATGGTCGCCCGTGAACAAGCGGTTCAGCGAATCCAGCGCGCCTTCCAGGCCATCGTCGACATGGACCTTCCATTTGACCTGGCCGCCCTGAAGCCAGGGCCCCATTTCAGCAACCATCTCGCGGGCCCGGTGGGCATAGTCGAGCACCAGAAAGCCCTGGATGTCGAGCCGGTGGGTGATGATGCGGGCGAAATTGGGCGACGGCGGCATCTTCGTCGCATTGTAGGCGGAGATCAGGCCGCAGACAGCCATCCGGCCATGGGTCTTCAGTCGGTTGTAGACAGCGATCATGATGTCACCGCCGACGTTTTCGAAATTGAGGTCGATCCCGTCGGGTGCCAGCCGGTCCAGCGCCTCTCCGACATCCTCATTCTTGTAATCAACGGCCGCGTCGAAGCCGAGTTCTTCGGTCAGCCAGCGGCATTTCCCGGCCCCGCCCGCAATGCCGATGACGCGACAGCCGCGCGCCTTTGCCACCTGACCGGCGATCGAACCCACCGCGCCGGCGGCTGCCGAAACCACAAGCGTCTCGCCGGCCCTGGCCTTGAGCACATCAGTCACCCCGAAATAGGCCGTCATTCCGGTCATGCCGAGCACGCTCAGATTCGCGGTCAGCGGCATGCCGGGCGCGCGGTGCACCTGCCGGAGCTCCATCTCATTGACCACGGCATAGTCCGCCCAGCCGCCGGCCATCGGGGACACCACATCGCC
>CANMXH010000004.1 GCA_947501315.1 Caulobacteraceae bacterium
CCCCAGATCGCGATGTCGTCCAGGCTGGCGTAGCGCAATATCCGCTGACCCAGCGGCTGTCTCAGGATCTCCAGTTTCTCCATGAACAGCATGAGGATCGGCAGGGCGGTAACGGCACAGGCCATGCCGATGCCGAGCACCACCTGCCACGCCTGCCCGCCCGGTCCCGCCCAGCCGGGAAAGCGCAGAAGGCCAATGGCCGCGACGGCGCCGAAAGCCAGGGGTACGAGAAGGGACAGTCCGGCCGTCACCCCCGTCTCGATCCGGTGTTTCCAGGCCTGACTGAGGTCCAGCTCCAGTCCGGCGATGAAGACGAAGATCATCACCGCCCACCAGGCGACGCCGTTCAGCGCCCCGATGACCTGGGGATTGAATACAGCCGCGTGTGCGTCCGGGAAAATCGCACCGAGCACGCCCGGTCCCAGCATGATGCCGGCTATGATCTGCACGACAACCAGCGGCGCGTAATACTCCGTCCGAAGCCCGCGCCAGACCAGATAGGGCACACTGAAAATGATCAGCATGGCGATGAGAAAGAGCTCCGCCGTGCTCGTTATGTGGTTCATTCCGCCCCGCCCGCTGCATCTTTCCGCATGGCTACAAAGATCCGCAGCAGCCTAGCCGGTCATCTCTTCGAGTTCCCTGCCCCGGGTTTCCCTGACCCATGCGGAGACCAGGAAGAAGGAGATTGCGGCGCTGACCGCATAGAAGCCGTAGGTGATGGTCAGGCCGAGCGAAGCCGCCATCGATGGAAAGCTGACGGAAATCCCGAAGTTTGCGATCCATTGGGCGAAGCCGGCCACAGCGAGGGCCGAGCCGCGCATATGGTTGGGGAACATCTCGCCCAGCATCACCCACATCACCGGACCCCAACTGAAGTTGAACAGCACGACATAGGCGTTGGCCGCGATCAGCGCGATCAGGCCAGTGCGGTCATCCAGCCGCAGGGCACCGTCTACCAGCCCGCCCTGTGAAAAGCACCAGGCCATAACGCCGAGGGTGACCGCCATCCCGGCCGATCCGACCAGCAGCAGTGGTTTGCGTCCGATCCTGTCGATCACAGCGATGGCGCACAGGCAGGCCACGATCGAGAGCACACCGGACAGGATGTTGATCTGCAGGGCGTCGTTTTCGGAGAAGCCGACCGACTGCCAGAGCACTGCGCCGTAGTAGAAGACGATGTTGATGCCGACCAGTTGCTGGAACACGGCCAGCACCAGACCGGCCCAGACGATCGGGTGAATCCTGCGCGTCGCTGGGTCCAGCAGGTCCGAGAAGCGCGGGCGATGGTCGGTCGCCAGGGAGGCGCGAATCTCCGCCGCCTTGCGGCTGCCCGCACCGGGCCCGAACAGTTTCGAAAGGACGGCCTCCGCCTCGGCATCGCGCCCCTTGGCGATCAGGTAGCGCGGGCTTTCCGGGATGAAGAGCAGGGCGATGAGGTAGACGCCGGCCGGAATGACCTGCATCCAGAACATCCAGCGCCAGGCGGGGAAGCCCAACCAGAACGCGGCCGTCGACCCGCCGGCCGTCGCCGCCAGGGCGTAGTTGGCGACGAAGGCCCCGGTCAGACCAAAGATGATCATGATCTGCTGGATGCTGGAAAGGCGACCGCGGATGGAGGCAGGCGTGACCTCGGAAATGTAGGCCGGGGCAAGGATGCTGGCGGCACCGACGCCCAGTCCGCCGACGAAGCGGGCCAGCATGAAGTGGATGGAAGTGTCGGCCGCGCCGGCCCAAAGTGCGCTGATCAGGAAGGCCACGGCCGCCAGCAACATCACCCTGCGACGGCCGATCAGGTCGGCCAGACGCCCCGCGATGAAGGCACCAACGGCGCAGCCCAACAGAATGGCGGCGACGTTAATCCCCGTACCGAGCGCAGACAGATCGAACGCGGCTTCCAGCCCGTCCTGGGTACCGTTGATGACGCCGGAGTCATAGCCGAACATGAAGCCGCCGAGCGTAGCCACGGCGACGATCAGGACTATGAACCGAAGATTGACGCGGTCCGCGCCGGCCCCGGGCGAAGCCTCTCGCGCTGTTGATTCTGGCATGGTGCTTTCCCCCGGCCCCTGCGGACCCCTATTGTCCTCGTAACTCGAAGTGACTGGACTTCGACTGCTGTAGTGGGAACGTCCACTCGACTGACAGCGCTGTCAACCCGAGGTGCGATATGATCTTCCGCAGACTTGTTATCATGCTGGCCTTCGGTGTTTCAGCGATGCTGTTCGCCGGGTCCGCCTCGTCCGAGACGCCGGTGGAGCGTCATGGCGCGCTGCGTGTGGAGTCCGGCCGGCTGGTCGACCAGAGCGGGTCGCCGGTGGTCCTTCGCGGCATGTCCCTGTATTGGAGCCAATGGGGCGGGCACTACTACAACGCCGCCGCGGTCCGGCATCTGAAATCTGACTGGAACGTGACCGTCGTGCGGGCTGCGATCGCTGTCGACTTCGACGGATACCTCGCCAATCCGGAGGTCGAAATGGCCAAGGCTGAGGCGGTGATCGAAGCCGCAATCGCCGAAGGCCTCTATGTGATCGTCGACTGGCACGCTCACGAGCCGCATCCAGCGGCCGCAGCGGCCTTCTTTGAGCAAATCGCCGCCAAATACGGCGAGCACCCCAACCTGATCTACGAGGTCTACAACGAGCCGCTCAGAACCCACGGCTGGGCGGAGGTCGTCAGGCCTTTCCATATGGCGGTCGTACCGGCGATCCGCGCCATCGACCCCGACAACCTGATTGTTGCCGGGACGCCGACCTGGTCACAGGATGTCGACATCGCCGCCGCGGACCCGCTGCCTTTCACCAACATCGCCTACACGCTGCACTTCTACGCCGGGACGCACCGGCAGGAACTCCGGGACAAGGCCCTGAGAGCCATGGAACTCGGGGCGGCACTGTTTGTCACGGAATGGGGGACCAGCGAGGCGACTGGAGACGGCATACTCGACGAGGCGGAGACCCGCCTGTGGTGGGAGTTCATGGAAACCCACAAACTGAGTCATCTGAACTGGTCGATCATGGACAAGGACGAAACCGCCGCCGCCCTGTTGCCGGGCGCGCCGGGCACCGGCCCCTGGACGGACGATATGCTGACCCCGTCGGGAGTCTTCGTGCGTCAGATGCTGCGCGAGATGAACCCCTAGGCGGCGGCCGCCATGGCGCAGTTTCGGGCGATGAAATCCGCGTGGTCCGGCATCTGGGCGAGGCAGGCGTCATAGACTGAGCGGGCGGCGGCCAGTCGCTTCAGCGTCTCCGCATCATCCAGCACATCGGCCACGGGATCGTAGGCCTCCGGCCAGAGGTTCTGGCCGGCCAGAACCGCAAACCAGCTGGTCTCGCTGAAGAGTTCATCGTTCTCACGGAAGATCCGCCCCCGGGCGCGATAGAGCTCGTATTTCTCCCGAAGACCGTCGGGGATCTCCATCTCGCGCATCTCCGCCCAGAAAGCGCCCGGCCGCTGGTTGGCGTTGTAGTGCAGCACCAGGAAGTCGCGGATGCGGATGTACTCCTCGCCGATCACGCGGTTGTACCGAGCCGTCCCTACGGGATCGAAATTCCGGTCAGGGAACATCGCCAGAAGGTGGGCGATGCCGCTCTGGACCATGTGGATGCTGGTCGATTCCAGCGGCTCCATGAAGCCCGACGCCAGGCCGAGGGCGACGACGTTGCGGTTCCAGAAGGCTTTGCGTCGACCCGTTGTGAACCGGATCGGCCTCGGGTCCGCCAGCGGCCGGCCGTCCAGATTGGCCAGCAGGGTCTCCGCCGCCGCGTCGTCCGACAGATGACCGCTGCAGTAGACGTAACCGTTGCCGATCCTGTGCTGCAAGGGGATGCGCCACTGCCATCCTGCCTCCCGCGCGGTGGAGCGGGTGTAGGGGGTCAGGGTCCCCGCACTTTCACAGGGGACGGCCAGGGCCCGATCGCAAGGCAGCCAGCGTGACCAGTCTTCGTAGCCGGTCTGGAGGGCCTGTTCGATCAGTAGTCCGCGGAAGCCCGAGCAGTCGATGAAGAGGTCTGCCTCGATACATGATCCGTCCTGCAGCGCCACGCTCTCGACAAAACCGTCCCCGGCCCTGAGAGCGACATCGACGATACGGCCCTCGACCCGCCGCACACCCCGGGCTTCGGCGTATTCACGCAGGTAGCGGGCATAGAGGCCCGCATCGAAATGATAGGCGTGAGCGATGTTGGACAGGGGCGACTTGCCGGCGTCGATCGATCGCATGAAGCGGTTGGCTCGCGCGGCGGAAGCTTCAAGCGAATAGCGCTCCAGATCATGGGTCTCGCCCAGCATCCGGCCCTTCAGATAGAAGGCGTGGAAGGACACGCCCGCCATATCGATGCCGTAGCGGCCAAAGGGATGGATGTACCGGTCGCCGGGCTTGCCCCAGTCGACGAACTCGATGCCCAGTTTGAAGCTGCCATTGGTGCGGCGCACGAAGTCGCTGTCGTCCAGGCCGAGCATCTGGTTGAAAAGCCGGATCTGGGGGATGGTGGCCTCGCCGACGCCGACAATGCCGATCTCGTCGGACTCCACGAGGGTGATCTGGGCGTAGTGGGGCCCCAGCACCTTGGCGAGCGCCGAGGCCGTCATCCAGCCAGCGGTACCGCCGCCGACGATACAGACGCTGCGAATACGGGCGGGGTGGCCGGCAGGGGGCGGGCTCATGCGGCCTCCGCTGTTCTGTAATCACAATGCCCGGCGATATAGGCGTCCTGGGTCGGCAGGCGGGCGGCGGCGGCGGCCACGGTCTGACGCAGGCGGGCCAGGGCCGGGATCAACTGGGTGGTCTCACGCCGATCCGCCAGCGGGTGCCAGCGCGCGGGACGAACCCCTTGTCCGAGATAGACCGCAACCCAGCTGGGGTGGAGGAACAGGCCATCCCGGTATTCCTGGACCACCCCGCCTTCGCGCCAGAGCTCCAGCTTGGCCGACAGGCTGTCAGGCAGGGGCATGGTGCGGACGTGGTTCCACAGTTCGGAGTCGTCCCGTTTGGTGGCGCAGTAGTGCAGGATGATGAAGTCGCGGATCCGCTCGAACTCCAGATCCATCCAGCGATTGTACTCGTTTACGGCCTTCGGCGCGAAGTCGCGGTCGGGCCAAAGGGCGATCAGCTGGGTGATGCCCTGCTGGATCAGGTAGATGCTGGTCGACTCAAGCGGCTCGATAAACCCGCCTGAGAGACCGATGGCGACACAGTTGCCGGACCAGGCCCGCCGACGCTGTCCGGCGGTGAAACGCTGGTGGTTGGGGGCGTTCAGCGCCGCGCCTTCCAGCAGCCCGTGCAGCCGGTCGGTCGCTGCGTCCTGGTCGAGGAAGGCGCTGCAGTAGACATAGCCGTTCCCGACCCGATGCTGCAGCGGAATGCGGAACTGCCAGCCCGCTTCCAGCGCCCTCGCGCGCGTGTAGGGCACGGTGGCCTGATCGGTGGCGCACTGCATGGCGACGGCCCGGTCGCAAGGCAGCCAGTGGGACCAGTCGTGGAAACCGGCCTCCAGCACCTGTTCGATCAGAAGCCCGCGGAAGCCCGAGCAGTCGATGAAGAGATCGCCCTCGACGATGGCTCCGCTCTCCATCTCAACACCGGTGAGCAGGCCCGACTCTCCGTCGCGTCGTGTTCCGACGATCCGTCCTTCAAGGCGCTCGACGCCGCCCGCCTCGGAGACCGTGCGGAGGAAACGGGCGTAGAGCGACGCATCGAGCTGATAGGCATAGCCATAGGTCGACATCAGGGAGCGGGCGTCGTCGGACGGCGGGGCGAACCGGCCCTGGCGCGCGGCGACGACCGGCAGGGAATAGTCGTCGAGGGGACCGACGTCGGCCTCAGCGCTCGCCTTCAGCCAGTAGTGATGAAACGGCGCCTCGCCTCCCGGCATGCCATAGTCACCGAACGGGTGGATGTATCGGTCTCCGATGCGACCCCAATCCTCGAACTGGATGCCCAGTTTGAATGTGGCCCGCGTGGCCTTCATGAACTCGGCTTCGTCGATCCCGAGACGCTCGTTGAATGCCCTGATGTGAGGCAGCGTCGATTCCCCGACGCCAACCGTCCCGATTTCCGCCGACTCGATCAGCTGGACGGAGATGCGGGGTGTCTTGACCAGCCGCGCCAGGGCGGCCGCGGTCATCCATCCCGCCGTTCCGCCTCCCACGATGACAACGCGCCGGATGCCCCGATCGGTCATTTCACCCTCCGAATGCCCATGATCACCACGGCGCCCAGGAGCGCGAAGACCGTTGAAATGGCGAAGACCCAGCGGAGTTCGCCGTCGAATGCGACGAGCACGCCAAGGCCGATCAGCGGCGCGGCGACCTGAGGCAGGGTGATGGCCAGGTTCATGACGCCCAGATCGCGACCGGCGCTGGACCGTTCCGGCAGCACCTCGGCGACGAGGGCGATGTCGACGGTCGAATAGAGGCCCAGGCCGATCCCGAACACGATCTGCGCGATCAGAGGCCCCGGCCAGCCAGGCTGCGCCACCATCAGGCCGGCACCGAGCGCCATCAGCAGACCACCGCTCATGACCAGCACCCGGCGACGTCGCGTGCGATCGGACAGAAGGCCGCCGACGAAACCGACGACCAGCCCCCCGATCGTCCCGGCGGTCAGCAGCCAGCCGAACGCCGACTCCGGCGTGGCGAACGAGACCTTCGGCAGGTGCGCGACATCCTGCAGATAGAACAGGAGATAGAGGACATTGAGTGAGATGCTGACCTGAACGAGTAGCCGGGAGAAGAAGGCCAGGCGGAAGTCCTCGTCGGCGAGGACCCGCAGGCTGATCCGGGCCCCCGCCTGCGTTGGGCCGGGCTCGCTGTGATCCGGCACGAGCAGGGCGAAGGGCAACACCAGCGCCGGAACAGCGAGGGCGGTAAGCAGGAAGCGCTCTGAGAGGTCGTCGAGCGCCATGGCCAGGACCAGGGCCGAGAACAGCCCCGCTGTCGGCAGCGCGAGCCCCTGGAGTGCGGAGACCGTACCCTTCTGCCGGTCCGGCACGCGGTCGGCCAGGACAGCGTTCAGCGGGCCAAACATCAGGTTCAGCGCAACCTGGAACGCCACGATTGCGGCGAGCAAACTCCAGAGGCTGTCAGCGAGATAGATGAAACCATGAGCGACGGCGACAGCGACGGCGCCGCCGGCGATCCACGGACGCCGCCGCCCCCAGGTACCCCGGGTGGCGTCGCTGAGAACGCCCGCACCCAGATTGGCCAGGCCGGCGACCACTGCCCCAAGAACGGTGACCTGACTGAGGAGGATGGCCTTTCCGGACAGGTCAACCGCCTCGGCCTTCAACGGTAGGAGCAGGTTGAACATCGGGATGAAGGCGATGAAGGCACCGATCTGGGCAAGGGTATAGAGGGCGATGAACCCCCCGCTCACCGCACCGGCCGACGGTTTTGGCACATCATCCCTGGGCATCCCGGCACGCAATGTCCATGCCATTGGGTCGCCATGCAAATTCGGACCGCCCATGACCCCGCTTACACTCCCCTGCCCTGTATAAATCAGGGTGTCCCGGGCATAGTGCGCCGCTGAAAGACAGCGCTGTCAAGGAGCATCGCATGATCGAGGAAAATCTGTTGAACGGCGATGTCGCACTGGCAAAGGCGCGGGCTTCCGGTCAGCCTGTTGTGCTGCGCGGACGTGTGGCGCACTGGCCGGCGGTCCGGGCCGCCCTCGCCGGCGACCGGCAGATCGGAGCCTATCTCGCAGACCTGGATTCAGGTGCCGCCGGTACCCGTATGCGCGCGCCAGCCGCTGCCGGCGGGCATTTTTTCTACGGCCCTGACATGCGGGGGCACAACTTCACGCGCGAACCGACCACGGTTTCAGCGATGATCACGGATCTGCTGACGGCCCCGGAAGCGGATGCCCCGGCCCTGTATATGGGGGCCTCCTCCTTGCCGGTCGGCTTGCCCCGGTTTTCGCAACTGAACCCGCCGCCCGGCGTGCCGGAAGCGGCCGTGCCGAGGCTTTGGCTGGGCAACGCCGTCGAGGTCCAGACCCATTTCGACGCCTCCGAGAACCTGGCCTGCGTGGTCGCGGGGCGGCGCGTCTTCACCCTGTTTCCACCCGACCAGACAGGTAATCTCTATCCCGGCCCCCTGGAACACACCCTGGCGGGCCAGCCGGTGAGCATGGTACGGCTCGGGGCCGTGGACGACCCGGCCTTCCCGAGGTTCGCAGATGCAGCTGCGGCCGCCTTCACCGCCGAGCTGGAACCCGGCGACGCGATCTACATACCCCCGCTCTGGTGGCACCATGTCCGGTCATCAGGGCGTTTGAACGTGCTTGTGAACTACTGGTGGGATCTGGAGCCCTTGGCCGGTTCGGGCTTCGAGGCCCTGGTCCACGCCGTGCTTGCCATCCGCTCGCTGCCCGCTCCGGCCCGTGCGGCTTGGCGTGAGATGTTTGAACATTTCATATTCGGGACAGACGCGGTCGCGCCTGAGCATCTACCTGAGCACGCCCAGGGAATCCTGGGGCCGCTGGATGCCGGAAAGGCAAAAACGCTCCGAGCATTCCTGATCGGAGCGTTGACGCGACGTTGACGCAAGGTGGCTCGCGGGCCTCACGGCCAGCGAGCCACCCTGGTCCTGTTTCTAGAAAGTGGCCCTGACCACGAACGAGAACCGGCGGTCGTTCTTGAACCAGGACCGCGGTGCCTTAAGCAGGTCGTCGTTCAGAACCTGGAAGGTCTTCGTCGTCTCATCCAGCAGGTTCACCCCCTGGACGCCGACCTTGAACATCGGGTTGACCGTATAGAAGAACGAAGCGTCCAGCTGTCCTGTGTCGTCCGAATAAATCGGAGCGAACGGGACGATCTCGTCTCGCGTGGTGAGGAGGTATTCAGACCGCCAGCTGTAAGCCATACGGGCCGAAATCGTGTCGTTCTCGTAGATCGCGGCGAGGTTGAAGTTGTGCTCGGACAGCGATTCCAGCGGCAGAAGACTGGTGTCGATGACCGGTTCGGAGCCGCCGGGGTTCGCCTTGTCAGCCGACAGGTTTTCCTGGGGCACGCCGGAGCTGTCGATGTAGGTGTAGTTGGCCTGGATGCCGAGACCAGACCACCAGCCGGGCAGGAAGTCGTAGAACTGTTGGTAGGCCAGCTCAAAGCCCTGGATCTCGCCGTCGTCCGGCGAGTTCGTCGGGCCCCGTACGTAGACGTCGTAGCTCGAGCCCCCATTGGTGAGGGGTCGCTCATAGAAGCCGTTGGTGATCACGCCTTCGAGCGTCTTCTGGAACAGCGACACCGTCAGGGAGCCCGTCGGGGCGAAATACCACTCGGCTGAAACGTCGATCTGCTGTGACCGGATCGGCTCCAGGAAGGTATTTCCGGCCTGTGCCTCGAAGCCGAGGAACTGGTTGTTGAGCACGCGGGGCGTGATCTGCAGCTGGTTTCGGGTCAGGCCGAGATCGGAGCGGCGGATCGCCTCTGTATAGCCGAAGCGCAGCAGGAACTCGGGCGTAAGGCCGACCTTGATATTTACGCTGGGCAGCCAGTTGTCATAGGTGTGCTCGGCGTTGTTCGCGATCGATGTGCCGGTTGCGAACGACAGGGCCCTGGCCCGCTCTGCAGGAGTCAGCAGACAGAAGGCCGGCGTGATGGCACCCGGCGCGAGCGGCAGGCCGCAGTTGCCCGAGAAGACCTGGGTCTGGGTCGGGAAGCTGAGCGCGCCGGCGGCCGTGATCGTGGTTTCGACGTAGCGGATGCCGACGTTTCCGCTGATCGAGACGCTTTCACCCCAGACCGGGTCTGCATGATTGCTGAACTTCATCAGGGCGTATGCGGCCCGGGTTTCCTCGTTCGTCTCGTTGATCTCGCCCGGAGTGTAGTCCGTGCCGGCGATGACGTTGGAGCGCATGTTGAGGGGCACCCAACCGCCGCCGCCCCAGATCTGGTTGATGGATCGCGCGAAGGCGACCGCAGCGGCGTAGTCACTTGCGGGGTTGCCGGCGTATCCATAGGCAGCGATCGGCACGCCCATGGGCGAGAAGTCGAACAGTCCAGCGCTGGACAGCCCACCCGTCCGCCGGGTCGTCGCCACACTGCCCTGATCAAGCCAGACCGGGCCGGTCGACCCGTTCCAGACCTCGGAAAGGACGCCCCAGTTGTAAAGGGAGTTGCGGGTGGTCTGATCACGCTCGGCGAGACGCGCGCCAACCTTCACAGAGTCCAGCCAACCCGTATCGAGGTCGTATTCCGCATCGGCGCGGAAGGCATATTCTTCGCCTTCGCTGTCTTCCTTGTGATCCATCGCGTTCCGCCAGTAGTAGTTGGCGGGGTCGCCCATGAAGGTGCCGATGTCGCCGGCGCCTGTCGGATTGGGCCGCCGGAGGCCCAGCGTGGGGGTGTCGCCGGTGAGGTCGATTTCATCGATGGCGAAGAAGGAGTTGGCGATCTGGAAGTCCGTGTTCTCGACCGTGGAGTCCACATACTGCGCGTCGAAATTCAGGCGCAGGCGATCTGTCGGGGCCCATTTGAGGTTGAAGCCGAAGTCGCTGGTGACGTAGCGCTGATCGACCCCACGCTTGATGAAGCTGTGCTGGATCCCGTTCAGCGGCACTGACGGGTCCGCAGAGCGCCAGCCGGCGTTCGACGTGATTATGCCGCCCGTGAAAATGCCGTCGTCGTCGTACTCCCACGTCGTTCCGGGAAGCGGGACCCGATTGCCGGAGTCGTCGACGATCGTTTCGATCGCATTCTCTGTCCAAGCCTGGGTCGACTCGGACCGCAGGAACTGGAGCGTCGCCTCCACCGTCCGGTCGTTGGAGCGCCACTGACCGGCACCCGCCAGGCCCGTGCGCTCACGATCGAACGACTGGGTACGGAACGCAAGGCCGGACGGGGTCCATCGGTCGCTGCCGCTCGAGGTGTCGAGCCGGTAGTTGAGCGACTGGAGTCCGTCGGACCGGGACTGGAGCTGGGAGTACACCCCGCTCAACAGCACGCCGAACTGACCCGCTTCCGTGTCCCATCGATTGCTGACGAGGCCCGAAACCGTCGGGGTCAGGGCCTGTTCGAGATCGCCATAGTTGCCTTCGACGGACAGGGCCAGTTGCCGCCCGGCGCTGTCGAAGGGCCGGCGGGTATTCAGATTGACCGTGCCGGCTATACCGCCTTCGATCATGTCGGCGGACACGTTCTTGAACACCTCGACGCTGCCGAGGAGTTCCGGAGGAACATCCGCGAAGGACAGGTCTCGCCCGTTGTTGGCCGAGAAGGTGTCCCGACCGTTCAGTTCCGAGCGGACGAACGTCAGGCCCCGGACGACAACGCCCGAACCTTCAACCGAGAAGTGGTCCGGGTCATTGGCACCGGCGAACCGGCTGATCGAAACACCCGGCACCCGTTGGAGCGCCTCGGTCACCGAGCGATCCGGCAGCGCGCCGATGTCCTCGGCGCTGATGGCGTCGACGAAGACGTCCGAGTTTTCCTTGATGGACTGGGCGCTGCGGATGCTGGAGCGAATGCCGGTAACGACGACCTCGTCGATCTCGACCGCGTCAGGATCCTGCGCGTCCTGGGCCAGCGCAGGCGTCGCGAGCAACAGAGCGCCAACCGCCAGGCTGGACGCGCCGCAAAGAAGCAAGGACAGACGTCCGCATGCAAGGGCACCTTCGCCCGTTCGGGATTTAGACACGATTTCCTCCCCCTCGGAGTGATCTTTTTGTGAACAGCTGACAGCGCTGTCATTTTGGGACGCTATCATGCAGATTGTAGAAGATCAACGCACTCCGATCCGCGCTATGTTTGGACCGATATGAGCCCCGAATCCTCACCTTCTTCCTCGCCCGGTCGACGCACCATCCGCCGTATCCTCATCGTAGGCGGCGGCACAGCCGGATGGATGGCTGCGGTCGCCCTGGCCCGAATCTCCGGCAGCGGGGCGACGGAAGTCGCCCTCATCGAGTCGGAGGAGATCGGAACGGTCGGGGTGGGCGAAGCGACGATACCGCCGATTCTGGCGTTCAACGCCCTGGCAGGCATAGACGAGGCCGAGTTCATGCGGCGCACACAGGCGTCGTTCAAACTGGGCATCGAATTTGTCGACTGGGGTGCCCTGGGGGATCGCTATGTGCATCCGTTCGGCCCCATCGGAATGGACATTGAGTCCGTGCCGTTCGCCCAGGTCTGGCTGCGAGCGAACGCGGAGGGGTTCGCTACGCCCTTGCGGGACTACAATCTCTCGACCGTCGCCGCCCTCGGCAATCGAATGTGCCTGCCGTCGCCAGACCCGCGGACCGTGCTGTCCAGTCTGAAATACGCCTATCATTTCGACGCCGGCCTCTACGCACGCTTCCTCCGGGACGTCGCGGAAAGTCGGGGCGTCACCCGTCACGAGGGGCGAATCGCGGATGTGCTCCAGGACAGCGGTACGGGCCACGTCGCGGCCGTCGTCACGGATGACGGCCGACGCCTGGAGGCCGACCTGTTCATCGACTGCTCCGGCTTCCGGGGCCTGCTGATCGAGGGCGCGATGCAGGCCGGCTATGAGGACTGGAGCCATTGGCTGCCTTGTGACCGAGCCCTTGCGGTTCCGACCCGCAATGTCGGCCCCCTCACCCCCTATACCCGATCCACCGGTCGGGACGCCGGCTGGACCTGGCGGATCCCGCTCCAGCACCGGACGGGAAACGGCTACGTCCACGCTTCCGCCTTCACCTCCGACGAGGCGGCGCTTCAAACCCTGCTGAACGGCCTGGAAGGCGAGGCCCTGGCGGAGCCGCGGGCGCTCCGGTTTGTCGCGGGCCGCCGACGTCGACAGTGGATCGGCAATGTCGTGGCGCTCGGCCTTTCGTCGGGCTTCCTTGAACCGCTCGAGTCGACGAGCATCCACCTGGTCCAGGCTGGTATCTCGCGGCTTCTGGCTCTGTTTCCGGACCGGGATTTCGAGCCGCTGCTGGCCGCCGAGTACAATCGGATGATGCAGCTGCAGTTCGAGCAGGTGCGGGACTTCATCATCCTCCACTACAAGGCCACCCGCCGCGACGACACCGACTTCTGGCGCTACGTCGGGGCCATGGCCGTTCCCGACAGCCTGCAGTCACGCATGGACCTGTTCCGCGCGACCGGGCGGGTCTTCCGTCTGGACGACGAGCTCTTCGCCGCCGACAGCTGGCTGGCGGTGCTTTTGGGTCAGAACATTCAGCCCCGCTCCTGGGACCCCATGGCCGACGCCCTGCCCGCCGACATGCTACGTAACCGGCTGGCCGGCATACGGGACGTGATCGCCCGGACGGCCGGCGCCATGCCGGCGCACGAGGCCTTCCTCAAACAGTACTGTCCCGCCTCACTGTGAAGGACAAATGGCGTCGCCTTCATTGGAGGCGAGCCGGATCTCGGACACCGAAAGGGTCATGCGCCCGCTTGTCGTAAGCTGGAACGGCCGCTCCAGGGACGTCAGATCGGCACCGGCGTCCCGGAAGCAGGACAGTCTGACCTTTACCGTTTGCCATTGTCCGTTCGCGGCACCGGCCAGGATGGGGGTCAGGTTGAGGCCGTGCTGGCTGGCCGGGTCCTCCGCTCCGACGGCGAGTGTGACCTGATCCGTCGGCGCGGCGTCGACCCGGTAGCGGAAGCTGAGCGCCATCTCGCCATTGGCCTGACGGCTTAGATCGACGGCGCGCCCCCAGATGATGGCGTGTTGCTGTTCGCCACCGGCGAAGCGGAAGCGACGGCCGCTTTCCTGCGCCAGATCGTCGACCACCGCCATGGTGACCAGACCACGAGGGCTGGCGACGGCGGCCTCTGTTCCGACGCGCGTCTGCCCGCCTTCGTCCTGCAGGGCGATCGACCAGGGCTCCACGATCCGCCCGTCGACCAGATAGTCGGCGACACTGGAGACACCGGCCGTAATCCCGCTCTCCTCCGGGACAGGGCCGACAGAACCGGGACGGGCGTAGCTGAGCCCATAGCCGTAGGCGAACAGCGGATTATAGCCGGCGTCGCCGCGGTTGAGCGGGGCTCCGGTCGCGTCCCTGGGCCAGGAGAAGCCCAGACGCCCGCTGAAGTCGTGCTTCGGACGGCCGTCCGCACCGCCGACAAGAACGTCGGCGACGCCCCCTCCCTCGGCCCCCGGAAGCCAGGCGGCTACGAAGGCATTGGATGCATTTATCTCCGGGCTGACCCACAGGGGGCGGCCGGAAAGAAAGACGGAGACCGTCGGAATACCCCTCGCCTGCAAGCGTTGCAGCATGGCCAGTGGCTGTTCCGGCTGAAAATCGACGTGGCTCAAGTCGCCCTGGAACTCGGCATAGGGCGTCTCTCCGAACACGACGATCGCCACGTCCGGACGGGTTTCATAGTCGCCGTCCAGGCTTAGCGTCGCCGTCCCGCCCTCGGCCCGAACGGCCGCTTCGACGCCGCTCCAGATTGACTGGCCGTTGGGAAAGTCAGCGTTGGTGTTGCCTGTACCCTGCCAGGTCAGGGTCCATCCGCCCGAGGCTTGGCCGATGTCGTCAGCCGCCGCCCCGACCACGAGCACATTCGCGCCGGCTCTGATCGGCAGCACGCCGTCGTTCTTGAGCAGCACAAGGGATTTGCGGACGGCTTCGCGCGCCAGAGCCCGATGCTCAGGCGATCCGAGGACCTCCAGCCGGCCTTCAACGGGACGCTCGGGACGGAACAAACCCGCCTTGACCTTGGCGCGCAGAATGCGGCGTACGGCTTCGTCCACGCGCGCCATGGAGATTTCGCCGGACCGGACCTCGGCCAGTGTGTTCGCGTAAAGCGGCCGCCAGCTGTCCGGGGCCATCAACATGTCCACCCCCGCGTTGATCGCCGCGGGGCAGCTCTCGTTTGAGCAGCCTGGAATCTGGCCGTGGGCGTTCCAGTCCGACACGGTGAAGCCGGTGAAGCCGAGCGGGCCGTAAAGCACGTCGCGGAGGATGCTGGCATTGCCCGTGTGCTTGACCCCGTTCCAGCTTGAGAAGCTGACCATGATCGACAGCACGCCGGCGTTGATCGCTTGCGGGTAGCCGCTCAGGTGGACATCAATCAGTTCGCGCTCGGTGCCGATGAAGTCGCCCTGGTCCTTGCCGTTGGCGGTCCCGCCATCCGCGAGAAAATGCTTGGCCGAGCCCGCGATATGTCCGGCGTCAATGGGACGGTCCGCCGCCAACTCGCCCTGCAGTCCCAATGTCATGGGTCCGGCGTAGGCCTGAGCGATTTCAGGGTCCTCGCCGTAGCCCTCATAGGCGCGGCCCCAGCGGTCATCTCGCGGAACCGCCAGGGTCGGGCCGAAGGTCCAGTCGGCCCCCGTCACCGCAACCTCCATGGCGGTCGCTTCTCCGATCCGGCGGACCAGGTCCGGATCCCGGGCGGCACCCAGGCCGATATTGTGGGGAAACACGGTCGCCCCGACCACATTGTTGTGGCCGTGAACGGCGTCGATACCGAAGATCAGGGGAACGGTTGTCCCCTCTCGCGCCGCATTGGCGCTACGGAAAGCCCGGGCGAGTTCGACCCAAGCCTGCGCCGTGGACCGTTCGTTCCCGCCGGGCGACGAATTGCCCCCGGCCAGGATGGATCCCAGCGGATAGCTCCGCAGATCTTCGGGAGTGATGGACCCGATATCGGCCTGGATCATCTGGCCGACCTTCTCCTCGACGGTCATCCGCGCGAGCAGCTCTTCCACAAACACTTCCGTACGCGGGTCCGTCAGGGCGGCCGGCGACGATGAGCGCGGCCACAGCAAAGGGTTGGCCGACGCAGACCCGGCGAGGTCCGCGGATTGGGCAGGCGCGACCTGGGCCACTGCCGGATGGCCCAGAGCGATCAGGAGAACCAGAGCGGAAACGGCGCTGCGCATAAAGGGTCCTCGGGTCGAAAAGGAGCCGCGACGGCTCCCCGTCGCGGCAAGGTTTCCTAGGGGGAGATGGCTTTGAACCTGGAAATCGCCCGCTCGAAACCCGACCTCCGCGCAGGATGAAACAAGCCCGGCGCATCGATTCCGTATCGAGCCGGCTGATCGCCGCTCCTCGCAACCCATTCTGGTTTGAATGACAGCGCTGTCAACCCGTTAGCGGCAGACGGCGGTCGAACCTCGGAGCACCAGTTCATAGGGAACAGTGATGACGGTCTCGTCTTCATCGCCGGGACGGTCGGTTGAGACCACCAGACGGCGGGTGGCTTCCGCTGCCATTTCAGCCACGGGTTGGCGAATGGTCGTCAGCGGCGGCGTACTGAAGAGGGCGCTCGGCGTGTCGTCGAAGCCCGCGACGGAGAGGTCCAGCGGCACCGAGAGTCCCGCAGCGGCTGCGCCCTGGAGCACGCCAAGCGCCATGTCGTCGTTGGCCGCAAAAATGGCCGTCGGCCGCTCGCCCTCCAGAAGCTTTCCGACACTGGCGATCCCCGAAGCGAAGGTGAAGTCGCCCTCGACCACAAAGGACGGCTCGCGGGCGAGGCCGGCCTCGGCCAGGGCCAGCTCATAGCCCTTCCGCCGCAGGCTGCTGGCGGCGAAGTTGGCCGGCCCGGACACGTGCGCGATCCGACGGTGTCCAAGATCAATCAGATGCCGCGTCATGTCGAATGCGGCCTGTCGCTCGTTCATCCGGACCGAAACGCCGCGACCCGGATCCTTCTCCGGGCTTATCCGGGCGTAGGCGACGCCTGCACGATCGAGAATGTCTAGGACAAGCGGGTGATCCGAATTTGGCGGCGTCAACAGGACACCCGCGGGGCGGATCGAGCCCAACAGGGCCAGCATATCCCGTTCAAGGGTCGACGAGCCATGATCGACGAGTTCGACCATGAGATGATAATCGGCGCGCCGGCATTCCATCAGGGCACCCAGTTCGAGGCGGCTCAGATAGTCGTTGCCGCGACCACTCTTCCAGTGCTCGATCGTCAAGGCGGCATCCACGAGGGCTGCGATAATGCTCGAGTTCGACCCCGCCAGGGTCCTCGCGGAAAGACTGCGCCGGTAACCGAGCGCTACGACAGCCTCCTCGACCTTGTCGCGCATGGCCTTGCTGACGTTGGCTTCCCGGTTGACCACGCGGGACACGGTCTTGATCGACACGCCTGCCCGGGCGGCAACGTCGTAGATGGTCGCTCCGGCCATTGGCCTCTTCCAAGATAGTGGCCCATGACTAGTGGAGTGATCAGGACCTCGCAATCACGTAATCGGCCCTAAAGAGGAACTCCGCAACGCGGACCGACAGGAGTCGGCCCAATCGGCGATTCGTCCCGCCCGAGCAGACTTTCCCTGCCCGCGCTGGCGGAGACAAGTTGCCGTTGAGCTGCCGGCATCCTAGACTGACAGCACCGCAGTTGCAGGGGTTCAACCAAGAGCCGACCTGTTCTGTTTCGGACACGATAGAATTCTGAATCCAGGATACGCTTTTGACGAACCCTACAATCGTGGAAGTCGCCAAGCTTGCCGGGGTTTCGACAACTACAGTCTCAAGATGCCTGAATGCACCGGAGAAAGTGGGCAAGAAGACGCTCGCCAGAGTTCGTCGTGTAATTGAAGATTTAAATTTCAGCCCGAACATGCTGGCGCAGAATTTTCGCCGCGGCAAAACAAATATTGTCCTTATCGTCGTCCATGAGATCGGCAGTTGGCTGTTTGCGGAGATACTTGAAGGCATCCGGTCCGTTCTTGATAGCCGCTATTCCATCGTGCTGACGGAATCGCGACCCGGTGTCGCGGAAGGCAACTCCTTTATCGACATGCTGGTCGCCAAGCAGGTGGAAGGGGTGATCCTGCTTTGTTCAACGCTCCCATTCAGCAAGAAGCTGATTGAGATCAACAAGTCCAAGCCGCTTCCGATCGTGATCGGGCTTGAGCCGATAAGTGACGATCTCAACCAGTTTCCAAGCGTACATATTGACAACTACCAGGCTGCGTTCGACGCTACGGATTACCTTATCCAGACGGGACACAGGGCCATCCTGTTCGTCTCCGGACCCAGAAACTCCTACGTCACCAGCGATCGGGAACTTGGCTTTCTGGAGGCGATGCGCCTAGCCGGCCTTCCGGTTGATGAAGCCAGCATCATCCATTCCGATCTGACCTCCAACGGCGGGGTCAATGCCGCCATGGAGATACTGTCCAGACCGCAGATGCCGACGGCCGTATTCTGCGCCAATGATGACATGGCGCTGGGCGTCCTGAGTTATGCAGCGAGGCGCGGGTTCAAGGTGCCCGAGGATCTCTCCATCATGGGTTTTGACGATACGCGGTACGCGGCCATCGCCAATCCCCCATTGTCCACCGTACTCCAGCCGGCGCGTGAAATCGGCGTCAGCGCTGCCTTGCGGCTACTGCGTGCAATCGACATGCCGGAAGACAATGCTGTCAGGGATGAGATCCTGCCACATCGGCTGGTCATTCGCAGTTCCACCCGGCCGATAGGCTGAGGCGGGAAACGAGCCTGCGATTGTCGGGCTGATTACCGCACACCCGGCCGGGACAGCTCAGCGTGTGTCAGCGTTTCATGGAAGATGTTCCAGATGGAGACCCCTTGCGTCCGCACCCGCTCGGCAATCAGCCGCCGGGTATGGGGAAGCGGCAGGCCCATGCGATTGTGGTAGTGATTGAAGCCAATCTCGAAGGTATCGAGGATGACGCTCGTCGCGACGGGATTTGTGCAGACACCCTGCATCTCACCGGTGAGAAGCAGGTGGGCGATCAGTTCCATCGCAGCGGTGTATCGCGCGACCTGGCCGGCATAGACGTCGACACCCTGGTTCCAGGCTATCTCGGCTGCGTGCAGGGCTGATGCCAGACCGAACTGGGCATGGTGGCCGTTGTCGCGGCAGGTTTCCTGGGTAAGTCCGTCCACCCAGAGGGATGGATGGAACCAGAAGGCGTCGCCTTCTGCCGTGCGAGCTGAGTTGTCCGAGCCGAGATAGAAATAGGCGGTGCTTCTCGAGTCCAGCCTTTGCAGCGCAAGCCGGAAGGCCGGGCGATCATCATTGAAAACGGCAATGGTCATCAATGCTTCGATCTGGGTCAGATCGACGTTGCCGTTCCATCGGCTGGCGACTTCGAGCTGAGGATAGAACGCGGTCCGGAACATGGTCTGAAGCGCCGCAATCTGCTGTGGGCTCCATTCCGGATGACCGCGCATGATTTCCGCGGCCTCGCCCAACAGGCAGCCAACCCATCCGGCATGCAGCTTGTCCTGATCCGTACCGCCGGTGAAGCCTTTGAAGTCCGCCCAGCCGTTGAGAGTCTGAATGGCCCGGCGGCCGTAGGTCTCCTCGCCGGTCAAGCGCCAGGCCAGCGCGTTCGCATAGGCATTTATGGCGCTCCGCTCGGATGCCCGGACATCGTTAATGTCCAGCGAATTGATGTATTCGACAGGCTCCGGTGCCGGGCGTGCAGCGCTCTCGACCTCGCGAAATGCGGCGCTCCAGGGGGTTCTTCCGGCGGATATCTGCGCCTTCACGAAGTCCAGATTTTGCGCCGTATGAAGAGCCCCGGGATGGACAAAAAATTCCTGAGCGAAAGCTGTCCCGGAGCACAGACACATCAGCAATGTCAGGCTTGCCCGCAACAGGCCCATGACAAGGATGACGCGCATGCTTGGGCTGCCTTTCCGCCAGGCTCCGGGCCGGCCCTACAGGTCAGAGGATACGCGCCAGATGTTGAGGCCGCCGTCGCAGGCGTAGGTGTCGATTTCCGTTAACTCGTCAGGAGCAAAGGCCAGGTTATCCAGGGCCTTCAGGGTGTCGGCAAGCTGCTCGACCGTTCGCGCCCCGACAAGGGCCGAAGTCACCCTTGGATCACGCAGCACCCAGGCAATGGCCATCTGGGCAAGGGTCTGCCCCCTGCCCTCGGCAATGGCATTCAAGGCGCGAATGCGGGCGATGTTTTCGGGTGTGACGAGCTCCGGGCTGAAGGAACCCTCCCTGGAAGCCCGCGCACCTGAAGGCACGCCATCAAGATATTTCCTCGACAGCAAACCCTGCGCGAGGGGAGAGAAGGCGATGCAGCCCACGCCCAGATCCCCCAGTGTTTCCAGCAAACTGTCTTCGATCCAGCGGTTGAGCAGGGAATAGGACGGCTGATGGATCAGCAATGGAACCTGATGGGACTGCAGGATCTTGGCTGCCTCGGCCGTCAGTTCGGGTGAGTAGGACGAGATGCCGACATAGAGCGCCTTGCCCTGTTGATGCAAAGTCGCCAGCGCGCCCATCGTTTCCTCAAGCGGCGTTTCCGCATCGACCCGGTGGGAATAGAAGATGTCGACATAGTCCAGACCCATGCGCTTGAGGCTCTGGTCGCACGAGGCGATCAGATATTTGCGCGATCCTCCGACATCGCCGTAGGGGCCCGGCCACATGTCCCAACCAGCCTTCGTCGATATCACCAGCTCGTCCCGGTGACTCTTGAAGTCTGTCGCCATTACGCGGCCGAAATTTTCCTCCGCCGAGCCGAAGGGAGGGCCATAATTGTTGGCGAGATCGAAATGGGTGATGCCGTTGTCGAACGCATGGCGCAGGATTGAGCGGCCGGTTTCGAAGACATCGTCGCCGCCGAAATTCTGCCACAGCCCCAGCGAAATGGCCGGCAACTTCAAGCCACTGCGGCCGCAGCGCCGGTAGGGCATGGAATCGTAGCGGGAAGGCGATGCCGTAAAGGGGATGGGGAATACCATGGGGGATCAGTCGAGGGATGCGAGAATGGCGGTGACGCCGATCCGGGCGATTTCATAGTCTTCGGCACCACTCAATCCGCTGACGGCAACCGAGCCTACGCAGACGCCATCATGGAACACCGGCGCCCCGCCCTCCCATCCCAGATATCGTGCATCACCGTGGTAGTGGACATCCCAGCCACCTTCGGCAGCGGCCTTGCCAAGGTCACCACTGGGCTGACACAGGCGCGAGGACGTAAACACCTTGTTGGTGGCGATCGTTCCGGTCGCCAGCCCGGCACCGTTCATCCGCAACAGGCCGATCAATTCGCCATGGCTGTCGGCAACGGCGATGCTGCCGACCTTGTCGCGGGCCTTCAGTTCCGCAATGCAGGCGTCGAGCGCCAGGCGCGCTTCAACTTCCCCAAGTTCGACCCGTAGATGCATCCGACGGTTTCCTGACCTTGTCGCTTCCGAGAGGGTCTATCCATAAGAATGGAAACGTTGTCAATTGCGTCGCCGCTTGGCCGCGCCTTCGGCGAAACGGGAGCTTGCAAAGCAATAAGTCGTATAGGTATCTTCAAATGGCAACGTTACCATTTTTGGGTCGTTTTTGCTTGGAGAAGTTGGCCATGGGCAGGAAGTTCGCCAGATCGAGCCTCTGGATGTTCACCTTGTCGCTGGGGGTTGCGGCCTCGTTCACGGCAACCGATGCCGGAGCCGAGCCGGACCCGGCCGGTGCCACGGTTCATCCGGAGATCTGGCCTGCCGCGAACTCGCCGATCGGCCTCGACCTGGCGGCAGAAGCCAGGATCACGGAAATGCTCGCGCAGATGAGCATCGAGCAAAAGGTTGGTCAGGTTATCCAGCCGGAATGGAAGACAATCACGCCCGAGGAAGTTACCCAGTATCACATCGGCTCGATCGAAAACGGCGGCGGCGCAGTACCGGGAGGCAACAAGCATTCTACCGTCCAGGATTGGCTTGACCTGATCGAGCCCTATTACCAGGCGTCCGTCGTACCCGGCCAGAATGTCACCATACCCCTGATCTGGGCGTCCGACGCCGTGCACGGGCACAACAACGTCTATGGTGCCACCCTGTTTCCGCACAACATCGGACTTGGCGCTGCAAATGACCCGGACCTGTTGCGCCGGATCGGGGAAGTGACGGCGGCCGAAATGCGGTCAACCGGCATGGACTGGACCTTTGCCCCCACCATTGCTGTCGCCCGTGATGATCGCTGGGGGAGAACCTACGAGAGCTATTCGGAAGACCCGCAAATCGTCTCCGAGTACGCAGCCGCCATGGTGGCGGGCATTCAGGGTACCGGAGATGACTTCCTGGGACCCAATCACGTGATCGCCACGGCCAAGCACTTCCTTGGCGACGGGTCGACCGATGGCGGCAGGGACCAGGGGAACTCAACCGTTTCCGAAGCAGACCTCTCCCGTCTGCACGGCGCGCCCTATGTCGATGCCATCAACACAGGCACCCAGTCTGTCATGGCCTCGTTCAACTCCTGGCATGGGGTCAGGATGCACGCCAACGAGGGCTTGCTGACCGATGTCCTCAAGGGCCGGATGGGCTTTGACGGCTTCATCATGGGCGACTGGCTGGCACACGGCCAGATACCCGGCTGCACGAACTCAAATTGCCCCATCGCGTTCAACGCAGGGCTGGACATTTTCAACCAGCCACAGGACTGGAAAGCGCTGCACGGCAATCTGGTGGCCCAGGTAACCTCGGGCGAGATCCCGATGAGCCGACTGGATGATGCCGTCCGCCGGATACTTCGGGTCAAGTTCCGGATGGGCGTGTTTGACGCGGCGTCGCCCGCCAATCGCGCGACCAGTCTCCAGCCGATCGGCACACCGGCACATCGCGCCGTTGCCCGGGAAGCGGTTCGGAAATCCCTGGTCTTGCTGAAGAACAACGGTGTGCTTCCGATCCGCTCGAACGCGACGGTACTGGTCGCTGGTCGCGGCGCCGACAACATCGCCATGCAAGCCGGCGGGTGGACCCTGAGCTGGCAGGGCGCTGACAACGGGCCCAACGATTTTCCCGGGGCAACCTCCATTTATGAAGGCCTGAAGGCACAGATAGAGGCGTCCGGCGGACAGGCGCTTTTCAGCCCGGATGGCACGTCACCCCAGAAGCCGGATGTCGCCATCGTGGTGTTCGGTGAAGCCCCTTATGCCGAGTTCATGGGCGACCAGAGCGACGTGGCCCTGCATCACGACAATGTCGAAAGCCTGGAACTGATCCGCAGGCTCAAGGCGCAGGGGATTCCGGTTGTCGCGGTCATGATGTCCGGGCGCCCGCTGTACGTGAACCCCCAGATCAATGCCGCCGACGCCTTTGTGGCCGCCTGGTTGCCAGGTTCGGAGGGTGCCGGGATTGCCGATGTGCTGCTGGCGCGCCCTGATGGCAAGCCGCAAAATGATTTCCAGGGGCGGCTCAGCTTCTCCTGGCCCCGGCGTCCGGACCAAACCCCGTTGAACGTCGGTGATGCAGATTACGACCCGCAGTTCGCCTATGGCTTTGGCCTTTCCTACGCCGCCCCGACCGTAACGCCCGCCCTGCAGGAAGTCGCCGATACGACACGCTATGGCGAGCGGAACGTCTATTTCACCAACGGACAGGCATGGAACGGCTACAAGTTCTGGCTCGGCGACAGCAATGCGCCACACATGGACTACGTCGGGACCAGAACGACCCTGTATGGTTCGGCGGGGCTGACGGCAGAACCCCAGGACGACGGTGCCATTCGCCTGACCTGGAACGGCAGGTCCCGGGCATGGGCCGAGATGGGAGCCGACGCACCGTCGGACATCGCGCGTGAGGCCAATGGGGCCATGCTGCTTTCTGTCAGCATACGCGTCAACCTTGCCCCGACGGGCGATGTCAGCCTGGGCGTTGGCAGCGCATCCGTCCCGCTCGCGGGCGTGCTGAGAGGCCTCGCGCCTGGAGCCTATGCGACCGTGGCCGTTCCCCTGTCCTGCTTCTCGGGGCAGAACCTGGCGGCGACGCCCACGATTTTTCACCTGGAAACAAACGGTCAGCTCGACGTCTCCGTTGCTGACATCAGGTTGACCGAAACAAGGGCGGGTGCCGCGTGTCCTGTCGAATGACAACCGCCGACCGTGCGGCCCACCTGCCACGCTATGGGCTAATCCCCGAAGCTCGCGCCCGGCTCTCCACCACACTGGGAAGACCCTGCACCTGTGACGCACATTGCAACGCTTTCAGGTCCGGCCGGCGAGTCAGGCGACCTTACCCATTTGGCCGCCCTGTGCCTCCGCCCTGGGCAAGCCGAACCGGGCCCCGCCGCCCGCTGGTGTGGCCTTGAAGAAGGCGGCCAAAAAACCCTTGGCCGCAGACCAGGGGACTGTGAAGGGGTCGCTCGCCAAGCCCAGCGTCTCCCGGTTCTTCAACTCGCTCGGCACGAGGCATCTACCGAGACATGGCCTCTGGTGCCGGATCACCCTTCTGGGGCGAGACCGTTCCGGAAATGTCGCGATGGTCATAGCGCTTCTTCTGCCGGTTCTGGTGTTGACGACGGGGGGAGCCATTGACCTCGTTCATGCCGAATCGGTGCGATCAGACCTCAGGAGCGTCCTCGACAATGCAACGCTCGCTGCCGCGGGCGACGGAGATGATCGACGCGCCGAGGTCCTGATCGGAAGCCACCTCGGCGCGCGTGAGGACGTCACTTCCTATACAGCCGAGTTCAGCTTCTCGAACAAACAGCGTTCGGTCGTCGGTCAGGCCTCTGCGACCCTGGACGCCCATTTTCTCGGGATAGTCGGCCTGCCGTCGCTAACGGTCACGGCAGAAGCTGAAGCGGCCATGGGGGATGGTGCCCGACCCTGCATCACTTTGCTGGACCCGACCGCTAGCCAGGCGTTGCTGGTCAACAGTGGGGCGAAAGTGAGGGCACCCACCTGTGAAATCCATGTCCGCTCCACAGCCTCCCCAGCTGCGATCTTCAACGGGGGCACCAGACTGGACGTATCCAGGATCTGCGTGGCGGGCTCCCGAGTGATCAAAAACGGGGGCTGGACAGGCAATGTCGAAACTTCATGCAAGGCCTCCGAGGATCCTTTCGCAGGCACCCTGCCGACACCTCCGACCAGTGTCTGTACGGACTTCGGGGGCGTGCGTGAGGGCAGGTCCGTGAGCTTCCGGCCGGGCGTCTACTGCGGAGGAATCAATTTCAACGGTTCGGTCGATGTCGAATTTGAACCCGGGCTCTATGTGATCCGTGGTGGAAACTGGATGGTAAACGGGGGTGATTGGACCGGGCGCGGCGTCACCTTCTACTTCGAGGACAGCTCTCGAATTCACTTCAACAGTGGAGTTAATGCAAAACTGTCAGCCCCCAAAGATGGCATCTATCGTGATATTCTGTTTTTCGAGAAATCCGGCCTCGGGCGGTCGAATTTCCTTTTCGATGAATCACGCGGAAGCGAGCTTGACGGGATAATGTATCTGCCCAGCCGCGACATGACCTACAATTCAGGATCAGACGCACGGGGCGACAGGCTTACGATGGTGTTCAATACACTGATACTCAACGACACTGACTGGAAACTGGAATCGGCTGACGGCCAAAGGGGCAGTGGTGGGCCAAGGCTGGTTCGATAGATGGAGGGCGCTGGCACGTTGGTGCTGCGAGGTTAGCTCCGCCAGACCGGAAACCGCCCCACCCTGCCCGCCTGGCAGAGACAAGTTCTCGTTGGACTGAAAGCAACCTCATAGATGAACCTTCGCCAATTCCTCGTCACGACCGCAGCCGGCATGGCTTTGGCCAGCACCGGGTCCGCCCAGGATGCCGAGACAAGCGCGATCCAGATGAATCAGGTCGGCTTCGAGACCCTGGGCCCCAAGCGGGCTACGGTCGTCGAGACCGGTCAGCAGCCCCAGGCCTGGCGGGTTATCGATGCGAATGGAGACACGGTCGCGCAGGGCCAATCCCGGCCTCGCGGCTGGGACGCGACCGCTGCCGTCAGCGTCCACGATCTGGACTTTGGAACTCTGCGAACTGAGGGCAACGGGTATCGTCTCCAGGTCGGGGAGCGCACAAGCCGACCATTCGCCGTCTCGGATCGGCCCTTTCAACAACTGAACCGAGACGCCTTCGCCTTCTTCTACCAGAACCGCAGCGGTATCCCGATCCTGGCAGAGCATGTGGATCGCGCCGACCTGGCGCGACCTGCGGGCCACACGCCGGACAGCGCGACATGCTTCTCCGGCCCTGACATCCGCGGCAACGTCTGGCCAGGTTGTGACCACACGCTGGATGTGTCGGGTGGATGGTACGACGCCGGCGACCATGGGAAGTATGTCGTCAACGGAGGCATCTCGGTCTGGACGCTATTGAACGCGTACGAGCGGGCCAGGATCCGGAACATCGTCACCGCCTACCCGGATGGGACGGCAGACATCCCCGAAGCCGGAAACGGCGTTGACGACATCCTGGACGAGGTTCGCTGGCAACTTGAGTTCCTTCTCCGGATGCAGGTTCCCGAGGGTGCCAGCGTGGAGGTTCCAGTCGGACGCTTCGCCCCGGATCAGCCACTGACCTTTACCCGGATCGATGCCGGGGGTCTGGTCCATCACAAGGTCCACGACGTGAAATGGACCGCGCTGCCAATTGCACCGGCGGACGACCCTGAGACTCGCTACCTCTATGCGCCCAATACGGCCGCAACGCTGAACCTGGTGGCGGTTGCGGCCCAGTGCGCGCGGCTTTGGCGCGACATCGATCCGGCGTTTGCCCGGACCTGCCAGATGGCAGCCGATCGTGGCTATGCCGCCGCGCTCCGCCATCCCGACATCTATGCAGTCGGCTCGTTCGATGGCGGTGGCGACTATGGTGATGACGACCTGACCGACGAGTTCTACTGGGCGGCCGCGGAGATGTTCGTCACAACGGGAAACGACCGATACCTGGACGACCTGAGGCGATCCGCTCACCACCCGACAGCCTCGGGTGAGAAATCAGCTGAGGGCGTATATACCAGCTGGAACGCGGTGCGCGCACTGGGTTCCATCAGCCTGGCGACGGTTCCAAACCGTCTCCCGGCATCCGACCGTGACGAGACAAGACACCGTATCGTCGAGTGGGCCCGCGGTTACCTGGCCGAAGGCCTGACCCAGGGCTATGGCTTGCCCTTCGCGGGGCCCGACTACGTCTGGGGGTCGAACGCCGACCTTCTGAATCGGGGGCTCATTCTGGGCGTGGCTCACGACCTGACCGGGGATGAGGCATTCCGTGACGGTGTGGTCGCGACCCTCGACTATGTGCTCGGACGCAATCCGTTGGATCAATCCTACGTCACGGGCTATGGCGACCGGCCGATGCGCCATCCGCATCACCGCTTCTGGGCGCACTCCCTGGATGCGGCCTACCCGGAGCCACCCGCCGGCGCCATGTCGGGTGGCCCGAACAACCAGATGATGAGGGATCCGGTGGCCGTGACGATGCGCGGGACATGCGCGCCCCAGACCTGCTGGCGAGACGACATCCAGGCTTTCAGCCAGAATGAAGTCGCGATCAATTGGAACGCGCCGTTGGTCTGGGTCACGGCCTATCTCGATCGTCCCTGAACCCCACCCTTGGGAACAAAAAAGCGCGCCGCTCCAGCCCGGGGCGGCGCGCTGTCTTCTTCACGGCGTCGGCGGGCTCTGTCCGCTCAAATGCACCGCTCGGTAAGGTGCTGACAGGTCAACTGCGGCAAGTTGAAAATCACCCCCTGCTCTCAGTTTGCAGACCGGAGACAAGTTATCTCTGGACTGCCCGCACCGCCACGCACTTCCTGGATAACCGCCGGGTCCCTGTAGCCCGGGAGATAGCCCCGACATTACCGCGTCGTCGGAGACGATCTGTCTTTTGACAGCACCCGTAGGGCGGCCGAAACAGCACGGATGAGGGCGGTGAACTGCATGGATTGTTTCCTGAGCACGATCGCCTCAAGGCGAACAGGATCAGGCAAATCCGCTCTTGGATCGCGGGTGCGGGTCAGTTCTACACGCGTCAACCCGCCGCATGGGCTGCATCCATTCAAACGTCACGATGGCTAGCCCGCTCCCGAGTTGGGGGCCACACAACGCAATCACCACCCCAAGCATGGCGTTAAAGACTGCCGTGCACTAACGAGCAAACCGGGTCACCCGGAAGCGGCATGCCAACCCGAACATGGAGCAGATTCATTGACCGAACAGACGGTTTACATGGTGGGTGTTCCGGTCATTCTGGCGATGATCGCGATTGAACTCGCGGTTTCGCTTTCGCGTGGGCGCAGGCTTTACGAATGGAGCGACACCTGGGGCTCAACGGGCCTGCTGGTTGGTAATGCGCTGGTGGCCTTGGCCGTAAAGACCCTCTCGGTCGGCAGCTTTTTCTTGTTCTATGAATATCGGCTGTGGACCCTGAGTGACATGCTTCCGACCTGGGCGCTGTGGCTGATCGCCTTTGTCACTATCGACCTTGCCTTCTACATTTGGCATCGCTGCTCGCATCGCCTGAACTTCCTGTGGGCGATCCACATGAACCACCATTGCAGCAAGCAGCTGAATTTCATGGTCGCCTTCAGGCAGCCATGGCTGGCACCGCTGTTCAAAATCCCCTTCTTCGCTCCCCTGTCGCTGTTGGGACAGGATCCCTCGATCCTGGCCGTTGCGGGCGTTATCCTGACGCTGTGGGGCGTGGTCGGACACACGCGGTTGATTCCAAAGCTGGGTCCGTTGGAATGGATCTTCAACACGCCCTCGCACCACCGCGTTCATCATGGCTCCAACCCACAATACATCGACAAGAATTACGGGAACTGGCTGATCATCTGGGACCGGATGTTCGGGACATTCGCGGAAGAGCGCGAAACCGTGGTCTATGGCCTCACCCGAGATGTCGACACCAACAACCCGTGGCGGCTGACATGGCTGGAATGGCGCAGGATAGCGGCTGCAATCCGCCAGGCCCCCAACCCGCGCGCCGCAATGCACGCTCTGTTCGCTCCGCCAGAAACGGCCTTGCCGGGTCTGACGGAAGGCGGTCGGGAGAAGCGCGTGGGGCCAGTCGATTCGGCAATTTGAAGAAGCTGATCTGCCCCTCGAAGCGACCTGTTCCCTATATCGATCGAAGGACAACTGTTGTCCGAAGGAAGCGATGGCAAGGAAGCGCCACAAGACCGAATAGAACGTCGCCAAGCGGCCGGTTG
This sequence comes from Caulobacteraceae bacterium, assembly GCA_947501315.1. Taxonomy (GTDB): domain Bacteria; phylum Pseudomonadota; class Alphaproteobacteria; order Caulobacterales; family Caulobacteraceae; genus Brevundimonas. The sequence goes on from CANMXH010000004.1 coordinate 28,819, forward strand.
ACCTCCTGACGGGTCAGCGCCGGACCCCGGCGCTGCGCGGAGGAAACTCGCTGGAGCAGGTCATCGGAGCAGCGATTGTGCTTGGCTTTGGCATGGCCGCGCTGGGACTCGCTTATGGTGCCCCCTGGTACTTCACCGCGATTCCGACGCTTTCCGCGCTCATGCATTGGCGATCTTCATGCAGAACAGCCATAGCGGCCTGCGTATTGAGGGCGATGCGCTGACGCTCTTCAGGGATCAGTGGCGCCACGTCATCGATCTCGGGACCGTCCGCGGCGTTCGCGTCACACAATGGTCGGACGGTCAGCCCAGCATCTGGCTCGATCTCGATCACGCGCCGGCCTACCGGCTGCCGGGCGACTGCTTCGGCCCGGCGGTACCGCTCCTGGACGCGTTCCGGAAGCGCGGAATTTCCGTCGCCTAGGAGGATACGGACATCGTGAACGGCATAATCCTGCCGCTGCCCCGGGGGTCAACAGGTTAACCACCAGCCGGCTGGGCCTAAAGGCTGCCTTGACGCGACGTTTCTCCGGAACGCACCATTGTCAATGGCATCAGGAATATCGACCAATTGGCGCTACCACCCGCAGCGCGACGCTCTGCTTGCAGAGGCTCACGCCCGCCCTTTCACTCCCCTGGCTGGCCCCGCGCTTGTCACGAGAATTGCCACGCTTTCAGGTCAGGCCGGCGAGCAGGGCGACCGCGACCACATGGCAGCCCTGTGCCGCCGCCTTGGCCAAGCCGAACCAGGTCCCACAGCCCGTTGGTGTGGCCTTGAAGCCGGGACATGGCGTCTGCGATGGGAGCGCCACACCGAGTTTTCGACCTGGACCTTTTTCCGCTCGCCC
>CANMXH010000005.1 GCA_947501315.1 Caulobacteraceae bacterium
CGGGCGGACAAATGCGCCTCTATCTAAATGGTCTATAAGTATATCATTCAGCCTTGGGAGGGGCGGGAACGATGACGAAGACCCGGACAATCCATTTCACTCGTGCCGCGCTCGTCGCTGGAACGGCCCTGGCCGGTCTGTTCGCAACGACGCCGGTCGCCGCCCAGCAGGCAAGCAGGCAGGAACAGGTCTCCGCCATCGACGACATCATCGTCACGGCGCGCCGGCGGGAGGAATCCCTTCAGGACGTGCCGATCGCGGTTACCGCCTTCACGGCCGAGACGCTGGAGGACCGACAGATCGAGAGCCTCGTCGACGTCGCGCGCTATACGCCCGGCGTCCAGATGCAACAGGCATTCGGCCGCGATGGCGACCGACCGATCATCCGTGGCGCGTCGAACATCCTCGTCAGCGATGGCAAGGTCGGCATCTTTCTCGATGGAATTCCCTGGTTCGGCGACTTCTCGACGCTCGACCTGGAGTCCGCCGCTCGAGTCGAGGTGATCCGAGGTCCGCAGTCAGCCGTGTTCGGTCGAGGAACCCTGTCGGGTGCCGTCAACGTCGTGACCCAGCAGCCCGGCGACGAGTTTTCCGGCCGCGCCAGCGCAACATATGGCTCCGACGGTCGCCAAGCCCTCAGCGCCACCGTGTCCGGTCCCCTGACGCCCTGGCTGGGTGCCATCATGGGCTACAGCAGTTCGCAGTTCGACGGGCAGTACCAGAACACGACCGGTTTGGGCGAAATGCTGGGGGCGACAGACTCGACGACCTACCACGGCGGCCTGTACCTGCGTCCGTCCGAGAATTTCGAAGCTTCGCTTCGCTATTTCAAATCCGAGGACGACGACTCCCATTTCGCTGTCGCCCTGCAACCCTCGACCTTCAACAACTGCTTCCTGACGACGCGGTCCTATTTCTGCGGCACGATCGCGCCACCCACGACCTTCGCGCTCAACACCGACAGGATCTTGCGTCCGGGCCTCGGACGCGAATCGGAGCGCTGGTTGGGCAATGCTGAGTGGGACGTCAACGGTTCCGGTTGGATCCTGTCCTACAACGGCGGCATGAACGAGGTTTATGAGGCGAGCGGGTATGATCAGTCCTACGACAATCGGGATTTCTTCCTGATCGGCGCCGGCTGCCCGTTCGTGCCGATCGCCAACCGCCTGTGCGGACGCTCTCCGTTCAACGACACCGGCAGTTCCGATCGCGAGACGATGACCAATGAATTCCGCCTGACGAGCCCCGCGGGCGATCGGCTGAGCTGGTCTGTCGGTGCCTACATGGCAGAGGATGAAACGACGCCGCTGCCTGAATATCTGGAGATCACAGAGGTGGGTCCCGACAGTCTGGCCGCGATCAGCCGGATCGAGACCAACGCCCTGTTCGGCAGCATAGACATCTCGGGTCCGGATATGACGCTGTCGCTCGAACTCCGCTACCAGGAAGACGACGTCAGCTCGACCAACCAACCCTATGTGGTGTCGGACTATTTCAGCCCTGCGCTGATCGCCACCTTGCGCAGCCCCAACCCGAACGCTGTCGTGGGCACGCCGGGGTTCCGCAACACCGTCTTCACCAACATCCTGCCGCGCGCCACCTTCACCTGGGAGCCTTCGCCCGAGACGACCCTGTATGCCCAGTTCGCCAAGGGCAACTCGCCGGGGGGATTCAACGACCCCGCGGCTCCGGTCACCACCTTCGACGAAGAGACCCTGAGCAACTACGAGATCGGGGCCAAAACGCGCTGGCTCGGCTTCGACTATCTGAACGCTTCACTGTTCCTGAACGTGCTCGACAACCAGGTCCTGACCAACACCTTCCAGACCCTGGCCGTCGTGCAGAGCTACCGCGCCAACATCGGCGAGACCGAGACGCTGGGGGTCGAGTTCGAGGGCTTGAAATCGTTCAATGACAACTGGACGTTCCGCTTCGCCTACTCTTACCTTGACTCGGAAATCACCGAGGGTGTCGATGGCGACCAGGCGGTGTTGCTGCTTGGTGCGGCCTGCAAGACCGGCTCGGCGATCAATCTGGACCGGCCGGGGTGCCGTGCCGCCGGCTCTATCGTCGGCAAGAAGCCCCCACTGGTCTCGGAGCACCTGGGCAGCGCCGGACTGCGCTTTGAAAGCGACCCCATGATGGGCAACTGGACCGTCTTCGCGTCCGGCGATGTGAGCTACCGGGGTGAGTTCTTCGAGCAGGTGCACAACAACATCACCATCCCCGCTTCGACGCGGGTGGACCTGTCGCTCGGCGTCCAGAACGACAACCTCCGACTGACGGTCTGGGGTCGCAATGTGTTTGACGACGACGCCCCCCAAGGCGTGCTGCGCTTCGTCGACTTCCCGGCCCCGGTCTCGCCCTCGGGCGACCGGCCTCGGGCCTTCGCGGTCACGGCGGCCGAACAGGCGAGCTACGGCGTGACCCTGAGCGCCCGCTTCTGATGCGATTCGCCGCCGCGATCCTGTCCGGCCTCGCGCTCTACGCGGGGCCGGCGGTCGCGGAGGAACCCCGGGCACCTTTTTCAAAGGACGTTCTGGAGCGTGACTTCCGTCAGATGATGGCCTGGTTCCCCGGTGAGTGGGACAATTCCGAGCAGGTGAATTTCGCCACCGAACTGGGCTACCCCGAGGGCGCGACTCCTAGCCGGCTTCACTCGTCGATCCATGCGGTCGATGTGCCGGCGCTCGGCCCCAACGTCTTCTATCTTCAGCAATACCGGGACAATGACCCAGGGGCGCTTGGGCGCCAGAGATTCTACGCGGTGGCCATCGACGAGGCCTCCATGGCTATCCGCATGGATATCTACACGCCCCGCGATCCGGCGCGGTTTCTGAATGCCCACCTTGAACCTGACAAGCTTGCGGGTTTGACCCGGGCCGACCTGACCTCGAGTCCGGGATGCGAAATCCTTTGGCGGCGTCAGGCCGAGCAGTTCATCGGCTGGATAGGCGAGAACGCCTGCCGCATCCGCTCCCGCACGTCAGCGATGCTGACTATCTCAGGCGACCTGCTGCTGTCAGCGGATCAGTTCTGGGCATCTGAGGGCGTGACGGACGACCAGGGTGGCACGCCGTTCGGGCCAGTCCCCGTGCCCCATCAGATGCGCCGCGCCCAGGCCTTCACCTGCTGGATGGCCGTGCCCCGACTGGCTCCGGCCGAGGGCTGGTTCTATGCCCGCGATCTGAAAATTCACGATCAGGGTGGCGAGGTCTGGATCACGACCGATGAGACGACGCCCCGGTCCTTCGGCTTTCGCATGCGGAATGTCCGCTGGCCCAGCGGTCCGAACGCCGACGCCCTGACCCTGTACGTCCATACGCGAGAGCAGACTGCGGCGATTTCCTATGCCTGGGCCAGTCCGGATGCGGATCGGGTCGGGATCAACCTGCGCATGCTCCAGGGCAGCTGCTCGCGGTAGACCTCAGGCGACCTTCGTTTCGTCTATCAGGGTCCGCTGAAAGCAGTGCCCGTCCCGGAACCAGTGCCAGGTCCGCGCCCGGCTGAGGCCGTCGGGGGCAAGGACGATCAACTCATACAGATGGGCTCCCGGCGCATCCGTCCTCTCCCAGGTCAGGATGCACGTCCGGTCGTCGCCCTGCCAGGCATGACCGGAGATCAGCCCGGTGTCCCACCACAACCGGCCGTCACGATAGACACCCGGATACTCGGCCTCGACCACCCGGCCGTCAGGCCAGGTGAAGCAGTTCCTCTGGACATAGGCGTGGGGCCCATCGTCGGGGAAGGACACCTCGATGCGCGAGGCGTGGCGATCGATCTCCACGCCGGCCGAATCGACCGTGCGATAGGTCCCTTCCCAGAGGCCGGCGTGCCGGACCAAGGCAGGCATATGGTCACGGAGGGGATTCACGCGACCCGGCGTTCCGTGATGCAGGTGCGTTTGAACAGCTTGTCGTTCTCGAACCAGTGCCAGGTCCGGGCCCGGTTGTTCCCGTCGGCGGACAGCTGGATCATCTCGTAGAGATAGGCGTCCGGCATATCCTTGCGCGTCCAGGTCAGACAGACTGTGCGCGGATCGATCTCCCAAGCCCGGCCATCGATCCTGTCGGTGTCCCACCAGATCTGGCCGTCGCGATAGGTTGCCGGAAAATGGATTTCCTCCTGACGCCCATCGTCCCAGATGTAGGTGTTTATCTGGTGATAGGCATACGGCCCGTCATCGGGGAACGTGCATTGCAGCCGTGATCGATGCCGATCGATCTCGTTGTTTTCGGGATCGACGTGGATGTATTCCCCTTCCCAGACGCCCGCGTGTCGGGCCAGAACCGGCATACCTTCGCGGATTCCGCTCATCGTCGTCCCTTCCAGCCCGGCGGTGAACTCCGCCCTTCAAAAATGATATAGTCTTAGGCCATTTGATCGGGAAAGCCCTTTATGGACGGCGCGATGAACGAAACGCTGAAAGTCTCCATCGACGCCGACGTCGCCACCCTGTGGCTCAACCGGCCCGAGAAGAAGAACGCCCTGACGCTCGCCATGTGGATGGCCCTGCCCGGCGTTCTGGCCGAGATCGCCGCTGATACCCGGGCCAAGGTGCTGGTTGTGCGCGGCGCGGGCGGAACCTTCGCGGCGGGGGCCGACATCGGCGAGTTCGAGACGGTCTATGCGACCCCCGACAGCACTCGCGCCTATTTCGACCGCGTCAGCGAGGCGATGGAAGCCCTCGCCGCCTTCGACAAACCCACCGTCGCCCATGTCGAAGGGGCCTGCGTCGGCGGGGGTCTGGGTCTGGCCCTGGCCTGCGACCTGCGCATCGCCGCCACCGATGCGAAACTGGCTCTGACCCCCGGCAAGCTGGGGCTGGTCTATTCCCTGCCCGACACCCGCCGTCTGGTGCAGGCGGTCGGCCTGTCGCGCACGAAGGACATCCTGTTCACCGGCCGCCTGATCCAGGCGGACGAAGCCTTGGCCATCGGCCTGATCGACGCCCTCCACGCCCCCGAAGCACTAGAGGCCGCAGTCGCCGAAAAGACCGCCCAGATCGCCGCCGCCAGCCAGTGGACGGCCCGCCGCGCCAAACGCATCGTCCAGCTTATCGCCGACGGCGAGACCGCAGACACTGACCTCACCGCCCGTTGGCTGATCGAGGCCGTCGAGGGCGAGGATTTCCGCGAGGGGCGCGACGCCTTCCTGGGCAAGCGAACGCCGGTGTTTCCGCACCGTTAGGCGACCCCGGCCGGCACCCCTATTGCCACGGCCAGCCGTCCTGCCAGCGCGAGGATCTCTTCCGACCTTCGCCCGATGATCTGCGCCGACAGCGGTAACCCGTCCTTCGACAGTCCCATCGGAAACGCCACCGCCGGCAGCCCCGCGATATTGGCGAGGCAGGTGATGTCAGCCTGATCCGCCGGGATCGGATCGCCGAATGCGAATGCCGTCCCTCCCGTCGTAGGGCCCAGCAGCCCGACCCGGGCTCCGATCATCGCCTCGACCGCTTCGCGCGCCGCCGCGATGTCCGCCCGCGTCTCGGCGACCTTCTCCGTCGGCTGACTCGCCCCCCAGCGCAGCATCTCCGAAAAGCCCGCCGAAAAGCCGTCCGGCCGTTCGGCCATCACCGCGCCGTGCTCGACTATCCCCTCAACCTCAGAGATCAGCAGCCCCTTTCGCCGCAGCCGCCCGAGATCGACGTCGAGCGCCACACTGCCTTCGACCAGGCCCTCCGCTCCAGCCCGCGCGACCAACACCGCGAATGCCGCTCTTACATCCTCCGCCAGCGCCGCCCGTTCCGTCACGTCCAGCACCGTCATCGTCCCGGACGGTGCCGCCGGTTCAGCATCGCCGATCACTGCCAACACCCTCGCGCAATCCTCTGCGGACCGCGCATGGACCCCGACATGATCGAGACTCGGCGACAGCGGTGTCACCCCCTCGCTTGGTACTGAACCGAACCGGGGCTTGATCCCGAACACCCCGCAATAGGCCGATGGAATTCGCACCGACCCCATGGTGTCCGTCCCCAGCGCCGCCGCACACAGCCCCGCCGCCACCGCCGCAGCCGAACCACCGGATGAGCCTCCGGCCGTAAACCCATCCCGCCAAGGATTCTGCGTCCTCCCGAACCATGGATTGTCGGTGACCGCGCCCAAGGCACCTTCCTCCATGTTCAGTGTGCCCAGGATGATCACACCCGCTCGTCGCAACCGCGCGACACAGGCGGCGTCCCGTTCGGCGATCCTGTCGCGATAGGCCCCGATGCCCGCCGTCCACGGCAGGCCGGCCACCGCGATATTGGCCTTCACCCCGATGACGCAGCCGTCCAGCGGCGACAGCGCCATCCCCGAAGCCCACCGATGCGTTGACGCCTTCGCCGCATCCCGCGCGCCTTCGACATCCAGATCGACGAATGCCCGGATCTTCGGGTTCAGTCGCCCGACCCGCTCCAGATAGACCTCCAGCACGGCGTCCGGCCGCGCTGACCCGTTCGCGAACGCGGCCGACAGCCCGGCCACCCCCGCCGCCACGACCGGATCGGCGAAGGCCGCCATCAAAACCGCTCGTCGATAAGCCGGATCGGCTTCTGGCGCGTCTCTACACCGGTCAAGGCGGCCGTCTCGCCCCGCCCGACCAGTTCGACGGCCACATCGATCCCGATCTTGCGCTTCAGGATTTCGCCGAACAGCCCCGCCAGTGCCGGATCGTCCGGCGCGCTCGCCTCGGCCACCACGACGAAGGTGTCGCGTCCCGCCTCATCCCGCCGGGTCTTGCAGACGAACTCCTTCAGGAATTCCGGTGCCTCGTCCAGCATCGGCCCGATCGCCTGGGGGAAGATATTGATGCCTCGAACCTTCACCATATTGTCCGACCGCCCGAGGAACCCTTCGATCCGCTGAAAGGCTGCGCCGATCGAGGACGGCCGGGTGATGACTTCGGTCACATCGTGGGTGTTGAAGCGGATGATCGGATAGAGATCGTCCTTGTAGAGGCAGGTCACCACCATGTCCCCGGGCGCCCCGTCAGCTACGGGCTTGCCCGTGTCGATATCGCAAACCTCCAGGAACTGGGCGTCCTCCATGACATAGAGCCCGTCGCGATCGGGGCCCTCACCGGCGATGCAACCGGTGTCGCCGACGCCGTACCAGTCGAAACACTCCGCACCGCCCCAGGCGTCCGACAGCGCCTGCTTGTCCTCGCGCCCCATATGGCCCGAGATCATCCGCACGGGGATGTCGACGCCGGGCACCAGGCCCGCCTCCTTCGCCACCTCCGCCAGTCGCTTGATGTAGTCCGCGAACCCCACGATCGCCGTAGCGCCGAAGGTCTGCATCAGTTCGACCTGCTGGGCCGACCGCGTCTCGACCCCCGTCCCCGCCGACATGAAGACCGCGCTGGTCCAGTGTGTCACGGCCTCGCGCACATAGTGGCCGCCGTTGATCATCCCGTGGCCATACACCGAGTGGACCACGTCCCCTGACCGCAACCCCTGCCAGCGATAGAGACGCGCCAGCAGCAGGTTCTGCACCTCGCGCGACTTTGGCCCGAACAGCAGCACCTGCGGCCGACCCGTGGTGCCCGACGTGGTGTGGAAAATCACCGGCGGCCGCTTGCCTTCGGGATACGAGTCGAATCCGGCGAAATCCCCGAACGGCGGCGCGATCTCGATGGACTTCATGATGTCGGACTTGTCGAAGCTCGGCAGGTTTGGCAGGTCGTCGAGGCTGCGGATGTCGCCCGGCTTGACCCCCGCATCCCCCCAAAGCCGTCGATAGAAGGCGGTCTTCCAGGCCCGATCCACACAGCGCGCGAACAGCACCTCCTGCCGCGCCCGCAGTTCGTCGCGGCTGATCGAGGTCACCAGTTTCACGAAGGGATCGCCGATCGGATGATCCCGCGCGATGGCCGCGAAATCGATCTCGTCCCAGTAGGTGCGGTGCGTGTCGGTCATGCGCTTGCTCCAAGGAGGGAGAGGATTTCAGCCGCATCCGGCAGGGTCTCGAACCGGTCGATCATGTCGGCCACGGAATCGGCGGTGGCACCCAGCCCGACGAAGTCGAGGCAGGCCGCCTGCTTGGCCAGATGCTGTTCGCGGCTCAGTGGCTGCGCCGGAGACCCGAGTTGGGCGGTCACGGTGTGACTCAGCACCTGACCGCCGGTCGTCGTCACGGTCAGGGTCCCGGGCGTGAAGGCGGCGGGGTCCAGGTTGTCGTCCGCCTCGACCCGGATACGCTCAGCCAGGCTCAGAACCGCCGGATCGGACAGGCTCTCTGCGGTGAAGTCGGCAAGCCCTACCGTCCCCCGCGTCAGCACTACGGCCCCCAGCCAGGCCAGGCAAAGCCGCGCCCAGGCTGGAGCCATCTCCGCCGTCGGACGCCGCCCGACTAGCCGATAGATCAGCGGCGGCGCGCGGTAGACGACCTCGGCCACTGCGTCGGCCCTCAGTCCATGGTTTGCGATAACGGTCTGAAGCGCCACGATTCCGCCGTGAGCCGCCCGGCCGGTCGGGAAGGGTTTCCAACTGACCTCGCTGATCAGGAACCCCGGTGCCGGATCGTTCAGGGGCGACAGGTCATGCGCCGTCTCAAACAGGGTCAGATAGCCGAACGGTCCCTCGATCGACGCCTGAGGCCCCGGCAATCCGGCCTCGGCCAGATCGACCGCCATGATCGCCCCGCGCGCCGCATTGGCAATCTGGATCGGCAGGGCGGGCTTGCCCTCGGCATGGGCCTGCATCGTCCCTGAGGCAAACGCCAGAGCATATCCGAACGCTGCGACCCCGGTCTCGACCGGCAGCCTCCGCAGCGAGATCAGCGCCGCGACGCAACCGAAGATTCCCGCCGTCGCTGGCCTGAAGAATTTCAGCGGCGTCGTCGCGCACAGGCCCAGCGTCGCCGCAACCTCGACCCCGGCGACGAGGGCGACCAGCAGCCGCTCGCCGGACACAGGACGAGCGTCTGCCGACGCCTGATCGACCTCCGACAGGATCACCGCCCCGACCGTGGCTATCGGATGAACGACCGCCCGTTCGTGGACGCAGTCGAACTCCTGCGCATGGATCTGGAAGGCGTTGACGAAGGCCGCCGAGGCCTGAGGCAGCCTCACGCCCGGCCGCCCCAGCACTCCGCAATCGGGCCCCTGCCCCCAGCGTACGGCGGCATCCAGGACCGCATCGGCCAGCGGTGCTCTGGCCCCTGCCGTGCCGACACACAGGGTGTCGTGCAGGAAGGTCTTCGCCGCCTCCCGCGCACCAGTGTCGATGTCCGCCCACGTCAGCGCCAGAGCCCGTTCAGCAAGCAGCCTGGAGATCGTCATGCATTGTCTCCCGGCAAGGCGCTCGACAGGTCTGCCAGGGTCGCCGTCAGGCCCAGCCCCTCGACCGCCGCGATCAGCCGATCGGCATCCCGCGTCGCCATGCCGCCCCAGGCCATCAAGGCCGCCGCCTTGGCCCGGATCGCCTCGGCCGACAGCGGGTTCTCGGGATCGCCCAACGCATCGAGGGCTTCGGCGCGATGCTCCGCGCCGCCCGACCCCACGACAAGCCGCGCCCCGAAGTGAACCGGATAGGCGGCGGTCAGGTCATCGGCCGTCTCGACTGTGATGCGGCTTCGCAGCTCCGCTACGGCCGGGTCTATCAGCGCCTTCGGCTCGAACCGCGCCAGTCCCGCATCGCCATGGATCAATGCAATCGCGACGCTGTGCTGTAGCGAGAACTTGCCCTCCGCCGGCGTGGTCGGAGAGGGTTTGTCACAGAACAGAACCGCGTCCCGATAGGTCTTCACTGTCACGCACTCCGGAACGCCGACCCTGTCCCGCAGCGCCAGCGCCGCGTCGATGGCCGGGTGGGCATGGCGGCAGGCCGCGTGCGGTTTGAAGCTGACGTCGTGGAGGGCCCAGCCCGAAGCGGGGGCCATCGCTGCCTCCGGATCGCTTCCCGGAGCCATGGCCTGAAAGAACCCCTGATCGCCCTCCAGCACCCGCAGCGGCCCACGAAACCCGTCGCGGGCCAGCAAAGCCGCCGCCACACCGTTCGCCGCCGCCCGTCCGTCGTGAAGCGCCTTGACCGATCCGGCCTCGTGTCGCGCCCGCCACAGCCCCGACGCCTGCTGGCCTGCCAGCCCCAGCGCCCAGGCCGTCCGTTCGACATCCAGCCCCATCAAGCTCGTCCCCGCAGCTGCCGCGCCGAACCCGCCGCACGTCCCCGTTGGGTGAAAGAACCGATAGTGCGACGCGCCGGCCGCCCGACCGATGCGGATCATCGCCTCATACCCGCGCACGATAGCATCCAGCAGGGCATCGCCCCCAATCGTCCCCAGATGCTCCGCCATCGCCAGGACCGCCGGCATGACCACCGGCCCGGGATGCAGCAGGCCCCTCCGGTCCACGTCGTCCATCTCCAGGATCGCACCCGCCGGTCCGTTGGCCAGCGCCGCTGCCTGTGGCCCAACCCGGCCGCCGCTGATGACCCGACACAGCCCCGCACCCTCGGTCCTGGCCAGCGCACGCACCCGTCCGCAGTTGGGCTCCCTCGACCCCGCGACCGCGCATCCGACCCAGTCCAGCAGGTGCAGCCGCGCTCGCGCCCGGTCCTCCGGCGCGACCGGTTCGGCAAGGCGAAGCGCCAGCCTTTCGGTGATGGAGGACATTTGTCCGGACATATGTCTATATCGCGGTTCGGACCCGATACGGTCAAGACAGGAACCGACGCGGCGACATGATCACGAAGACGATGGACGCGGCGCTCGACGCTCTGCCGAAACGCGGCCGGGTGTTCATCCCCGGCTGCGCGGCCGAGCCCCTGCCCTTCGCTAAAGCAATCGCCGCCCGTCCCGAGGCGGCTGCGGGCCTCACCTTCGAGGGCGTCTGGATTCCCGGCGTCAACCGCACCGACTGGGCCGGTCTGCACCCCGACGCCCGCGGCGAGGCGATCTTCCTGGCCCCCGAATGGCGCGACAGTTTCACCGCCGGCCGCCTGTCCTTCTCGCCCCTGACCTACACACAGGTCTGGCTCCGCCTGGCCCGGACCCGTTTCGACGCCGGCGTGTTCGCCGTCGCCCCACCCGGAGCCGACGGCCGCTGCAGCCTCGGCGTCGCCGCCGACTTCACCCCGGCGGTGTTCGAGAACACCCGCTTCCGCATCGGCTGGATCAACCCCGCCATGCCCGCCGTCCGCGACGGTCCGACCGTGCCGCTCGACGCCTTCGACCTGGTGGTGGAGGTCGATAGCCCCCTCCCTGGCTACGGCGCCGGCACCATCGACCCGGTAAGCGCCGCCATCGCGGCCCGGATCGCCGGCCTCATCCCCGAGGGCGCGACGGTCCAGACCGGCCTCGGCAGGATCGGCGTCGCCACCCTGTCCGCCCTCGCCGACCGGCGCGGCCTCCGCCTCCATTCCGGCATGGTCACCGACCCGCTGATCGACCTCCTGGACCACGACGCTGTCGACGCCGTCACCACCGGCGTCGCCCTCGGCTCGCCCGCCCTCCATGCCCGTGTGGCCGACGATCCACGCATCCGCTTCCGCCCCGTCGGCGACACTCACGGCATCGCGACCCTCGCCGCCATCCCCCGCTTCGTCGCCGTCAACTCGGCCATCTCGGTCGACCTGTTCGGACAGGTCAACGCCGAATGGGTGGACGGCCGCCAGGTCTCCGGTGCCGGCGGCCTGATCGACTTCATGCGCGGTGCCTGGGCCTCCGAGGGTGGCGTCCCCATCATTGCCCTGCCCGCCGCGACCAGGGGCGACGCGGTCAGCCGCGTCGTCCCCCGCCTGCCCGACCCGCCGTCCATCGGCCGCGCCGATCCGGTCGTCGTTGCCACCGAACATGGCACAGCCGACCTGCGAGGCCTGTCGATAGAGGCCCGCGCCCAGGCCCTGATCGCCATCGCCGCCCCGTGCCATCGCGACCGGCTCGAAGCCGACTGGTCGGCGATACGCCGCGCGATGTAGGAAGCGCCATGGCCGCCCCCCGTTATCGCCAGCTCGCCGACACCCTCCGCGCCGCCATAGCATGCGGCGACTATCCGGTCGGGGGCCAGCTCCCGCCCGAGCTGGAGCTGGCCCAGACCCACGCCGTGTCCCGCCACACCGCCCGCGACGCCATCCGCTTGCTGACCGAGGCCGGGCTGATCGAACGCCGCCGCGGGGCCGGTACGACCGTCATCGCGTCGGCCAGCCCCCAGGCCTATGTCCAGCCGCTGGGCGGCGTCGACGAGCTGCTTCAATACGCCCACACCGCGCGGCTCAAGCTGCTGGCCCAGGAGCAACGCCGCCTTAGCGAGGCCGAGGTCCAGCGCATCGGCGGCGACGTCGACCGGACCTGGCTGGTGGTCGACGGCCTCCGCATCGCCGACGCCCTGCCGCTGGCCCTGTCGCGCATCTATGTGCCCCAGCCGACTCCGGCCGCGGGACAGTCGGTTCACGCCCTGCTGGACGAACGCTTCGGTGCCGCCGCCGGCCGCATCGACCAGGAGATCACGGCCGAGATCCTCTCGCCGAATGACGCGAAAATGCTGAAGGTCGAGCCGGGCAGCGCGGCCCTCAGGACTCTGCGCCGTTACCATGACGACGACGCCCTGATCCTCGCCTCCGACTCGCTCCACCCCGGCGGCCGGTTCGTATATGCGATGCGGTATCGTCGGGAGGGTTAGATCCTCCCCCTACCTTTGAGGATTGAGCCGCGCCCGGATCGCCGCCCCGTCCGCATCCAGCACCGGCAAGGTCGGATCGATCACCGCCGGCTCCTCACGAAACCGGATCGGAGTGCCGACGACCTCGTTACCGTCCGCATCGCGGTTGAGCATCCCCCGCGCCGCCAGCGCCGGATCGTCAAAGGCGTCTTTCAGCGTCCGCACGGGCGCCCAACACACGTCCTTGTCCGCAAACCAGGCCTCCCAGTCCGCCAGCGTTCGCACCGCGAACGCCTCGCGCAGGAACGCCCGCAACGGCTCCTGCCCCGACCCGGGCGGCAGTTCGGCCAGCGCCACCAGATCCTCCCGGCCCAGAGGCGTCAGCAGGGCCTTCGCGAATTTCACCTCCGCACCGCCCAGCGCCAGCCAACGGTCATCGGCGGTGCGATACAGCCCATACATCGCATTGCCGCCCCAGGACCGCTCATCCTTGACGACATGGGCCTCGGCGGTCGTAAAGAGCCGTCCCGTCACGTTCGGCGTCCAGGCCAGAACGCTGTCGAACATGGCGACATCCAGATAGTCGCCGACCCCCGTCTCCCGCTTGCGCAACAGCGCCATCAGCACGCCCGACAGCGCCGTCAGCGACCCCAGCGCATCGGCTACCGGCATTGCAGGCATGGCCGGCAGCCCGTCCTGCCCTTCGTTCAGCGACACAACCCCCGCCAGGGCCTGAACCGCCAGGTCATGCGCCGGCCGATCCCGGTACGGCCCGTCCTGCCCGAAGGCCGATACCGAACAATAGACCACGCCCGGATTGACCGCCCGGACCGCGTCGTAATCGACACCCAGCCGCTTGACCACGCCGGGCCGGAAGGCCTCGACCACCACGTCCGCCTCAGCCGCCAGCCGCATGAAAACAGCATGATCCGCCGCCTCCTTCAGGTTCAGCTGGATCGATGTCTTGCCGCGATGGGTGTTCCGGAACCAGACGCTCTCGCCGTTCTTCCGATAACCGACATGGCGCGTCGGTTCACCCTCCCCCATGGGCTCGACCTTGATCACCTCGGCCCCGTGGTCGGCCATCATCAGGGTCAGCATCGGTCCCGGCAGGAACAGGCTGAGGTCCAGGACCTTCACCCCCTCCAGCTTCACCGGCCCAGAACCTTCGCTGTCTGCTCGCCCAGCTTCGGTGCCCGCACCCCCGGCGCGCGCCTTCCGTCGATCTTCACCGGGCTGGCCAGCATGTGCAGCCCGCCCTCACGATCCGGATGCTCGACCAAGTCCCGCATCCCGACCTCCGCCACGAACGGATTCTCCAGCGCATCGGCAACGTTGCGAACGGGCGCGAATGGAACCTCCCCGCCCAGCACCGCCAGCCAGTCGTCGGTCGTCCGGGCCGCCATCACCTGATCGACCGCGTCGCTCAGCGCCGCCAGATTGGCCCGACGCGAAGGAATGTCGGCGAACCGCCTATCCGCCTTCAGCGCTTCGGCGCCGGCAAGCTCGCAGAACCGGTCCCAGAATTTGGGCGTCTGGCACATCAGCAGACCCCAACCGTCTTTCGTCCTGACCAGCTGGGACGGAGCAATTGACGGATGAGCGCCCCGCGGCATGCGGCCAATATCATGCCCCTCGTTCATGGCCCAGACGGCGGGATAGGAAAGCTGATGCAGCGCCACGTCGAACAGGCTGACATCGACGTCGCAACCAACCCCCGTTTCGCGCGCCTTCAGGATCGCGCTGACCGTGGCCATGGCCCACATGGTCCCGGTCATGAAGTCGACCACCGACAGACCGAACCGCGTCGGCGGCGCATCGGGTTCGCCGGTCAGGCTCATGAACCCGGCCTCGGCCTGCATCAGATAGTCGTATCCCGGCCAGGCCTGCCGGCTGTTGTTGCGCCCATAGGCCGACAGATGGGCGCAGACGATCGACGACTTGATCGCCTTCAGCGCCGGATAGTCGATCCGCATCTTCGCTGGCTGGTCGCCGCGCAGATTATTGACCACTGCGTCGGCCGACTGAACCAGCCGTTCGAAATCGGCCCGCCCCTCGGGCGTCTTGATTTCCAGCGCGAGCGACGACTTCGAGCGCGAGAAGGTCTGGAAGAACTCACTGTCCTGATCGCCGAGGAAATAGGGCCCCGTCGCCCGCGAGACGTCTCCGCCCATCGACGGTGCCTCGATCTTGATCACCTGGGCCCCCAGCTCGGCCATAAGCATCGTGCCGTACGGACCGGCCCCGTACTGCTCGACCGCCAGGACTCGAACACCGGACAGCGGGCGCATCAAATCTTGTTCCTGGCCACCAGCTGTTTGGCGATGATGATGCGCTGCATCTCGTTCGTCCCCTCGCCGATACACATCAGCGGCGCGTCGCGGTACAGCCGCTCAATGACGTATTCCTTGGAATAGCCGTAGCCGCCGAAGATTCGCATCGCCTCGGTCGCCACCTCGACGGCGGTCTCCGACGCGAAATACTTGGCCATCCCCGCCTCCATGTCGATCCGGCCACCAGCGTCGAACGCCCGCGCCGCGTCCTCGACCAGCAGCTCTGCCGCTCGGGTCTTCGCGGCCATGTCTCCCAGCTTCAGCTGGATCGCCTGATGCTCGGCGATGGGCTTGCCCATGGTCTTGCGCGTCTGGGCATAGATCACGCTCTCCTTCAGTGCCCGTTTGGCGATACCGACGGAGCGCGCCGCGATATTGACCCGGCCGATCTCCAGCCCACCGGTCGCCATCAGGAACCCCTTGCCTTCCTCGCCCCCGACCAGGCTCAACTCCGCGTCGCAGCGGTAGCCATCGAAGATGAATTCCCCCGAATCGATCCCCTTGTAACCCAGCTTCTCCAGCTTCTTGCCGTTGGAGATTCCGGCCAGCGGCACCTTGGTCTCCGGATCGATCTTGGACACGATCAGCATCGACATGCCCTTGTGGCGCGGCTGCGCCTCCGGATCGGTCTTCACCAGAAGGGCGCAGCAGTGGCCCATGATGGCGTTGGAGATCCAGGTCTTGGTCCCGGTCACGACATAGTCGGCCCCGTCCCGCTTCGCGACGGTGCGGATGGCCTGCAGGTCCGTCCCCGCGTCCGGCTCGGTCAGCCCAAGGCCTCCACGCATCTCCCCGGTGACGAACTTCGGCAGCCAGTACTCGCGCTGCTTCCGCGTCCCGAACCGCTGCACCACGGTAGCCATCATCAGGTGGGAGTTGAAGATGCCGGTCAGGCTCATCCACTCCTCGGCGATCCGCATCACGATGCGCGAATAGGTCGTCGCCGACAGACCCAGCCCGCCATATTCAGGATCTACGATGGCTCCGAACAGTCCAAGTTCGGCCATGTCGTCCACAAGGTCCGCGGGCCAGATGTCGCCGTGCTCCAGGTCCATCGCGACCGGCCGGACCTTCTGCTCGATCCACTTGTCGATGGCGTCCAGGATCGCCCGTTCGTCGGCGTCGGAAATCGTGGTTTGGGCGTTCATGTCAGTAATTTCCGACCCGATCCTCGACCGCGTTGCCGCGGCCGGGGATCAGCATGTTGCGCACGAAGGTGCAGATCTTCACCCCGTCCTGATTCAGGCCGATGGTGCGGATGGTGACGATGCCCTGACCCGGCCGCGACTGGCTTTCGCGCTTGGCCAGCACCTCGCTCTCACCATAGATGGTGTCGCCGGCGAACACCGGAGCGGTGAACTTCACCTCGTCCATGCCCAGGTTGGCGATGGCCTTCTGGCTGCAGTCGGTGACGCTCATGCCGATCAGCAAGGCCAGGGTATAGGGGCTGACCACGATGTTCTTCTTGAACTCCGACGCCTTGGCAAACTCGGCATCGAAATGCATCGGATGGGTGTTCATCGTCATCAGGGTGAACAGGTGGTTGTCGTATTCCGTCACGGTCTTTCCGGGCCGGTGCTCATAAACGTCGCCGACGTGAAAATCCTCATAGTAACGGCCGAAGGTCTCGCGGTACCGCTGTGGACCGACTTCCTTGAATTGCTGGACCATCAGGCCTCTCCGGTGTGTTCGAGCGTCCGCATCGCGGCGCGGATGATGGGTTTCTCAATCAGCTTTCCGTCCAGCAGGGCCGCCCCGCCGCCGGAGGCCTCGAACGCCGCCAACACCCGCCGCGCCCGCGCGATCTCGGCCTCGGTCGGCGTGAAAACAGCGTGGACCGGCCCGATCTGAGCAGGATGAATACAGGCCCGCCCTGTGAAGCCCATCGCCCTGATCCGTCGGGTCGAAGCGATCAGGTCCGCCTCGTCGCCGATGTCCAGATGCGGCACGTCCAGCAGCTCGACACCTGCCCGCGCGCAGGCGGCCGCCAGCACGCCCCGCGCATGGAACAGCGGCTCCCACTCCATGGTACAGCCCAGATCGGCGGAATAGTCCGCACCCCCGAACAGCACGCCAGCGACACCCGGCGACGCCGCGATCTCCCAGGCACGATGCAGCCCCTCCGCACTCTCAACGATGGGCCAAAGGGGGGTGCCGGTCGCCGCCCGAACGACCGCGACGTCGTCCGCCGACGCCGCCTTGGGGATCATCACGAATACGGGAGCCGTGCCGGCCAGCGCCTCCAGATCGGCCGCGCACTCCGCCGACCCGACAGCGTTGACCCGGACCCCGAACCGCCCGTCCAGCGCCGCGACCGTCGCCGACCGCGCCGCCTCCTTGCCGTCCGGCGCGACCGCGTCCTCCAGATCGATGCAGACGGCATCTGCCCCAGCGCCGCCCGCCTTGTCGTAGCGGTCGGGGCGCGAGCCTGGGACGAATAGGAGGGAACGAAAGGCCATTGGGTCTCGGATCAAATGTCCGGACATTTAGGAGCAATGCTTCGCCGACGTCAATCCGCCCCGACGGCCATCCCGCGCTTGACCCCCGGCCGCTCCAGGATCCTGTCATGCCAACCCCGCAGCGCCGGGTAGGGATCGAGCCAGTCCTTCAGCCGCTTCGCAGACGTCGCCACTACTGGGAACAGCAGGCAATCCACGACGCTGAACGCGCCTCCGCAGACGAAGGCCTGCTCCGCCAGCCGCGCGTCGAACACCGCCAGTGCACCCCTCGCCCCCCCTGTCATCGTCTCGATCAGCCAAGGGTCCGGCGTCGGTGCCAATTGGGTGGCAAAAAATTGCATGGCGAACGGCATGGCAACAGAGGACGAGATCGCGCTCGCCCACATCAGCTGCTCGGCCCTGAGCGCCGGGTCCTCGGCGACCAGCTCATTTCCCGCCTTCTCTGCCGCATACCAGGCAATGGCGAGTGTCTCGGCCAGCAAGATCTCCCGCCCGCCCGGCCCATCCGGATCGCGCATCACCGGGGCCTTGCCGAACGGGTTCAGCGCCAAAAACTCAGGCGTTCTGTGTTCACCCTTCGGCAGATCGATCATCGTCGCCGAATAGGCCAGCCCCGCCTCTTCCAGCGCGATATGGACCTTCTGCCCGTTCGCCGTGGGGACCGACCACAACTGGATCATGCGGGCGGCGGCACGGCATCGGCGAAGGCGGCAGCGATCTTGCCACGGCTCGTCACCCAAACCCCCGGCTTATCCCGCACATGCTCCAGGAAGCCCCGGAACGCCCCAATCCGGCCAGGCCGGCCGATGATACGCAGATGCAGCCCCAGACTCATCATCTTCGTTTCGCCGTCCATGGCTTCGGCGTGCATCTGGTCGAAGGTGTCGGTCGCATAGGCCAGCCAGTCCCGCGCCGTCAGCGCCGGGGCCAGCCAGAACTTCATGTCGTTGGAATCCAGCGCATAGGGCAGGATCACGATCGGCTTACGACCCTGCGCCGTCTCGACCACGTCCCAGAACGGAAAGTCGTCGGAGTAGTCGTCCATGTGATAGCCAAACCCCTCCTCGACCAGCAGCCGCCGCGTCGCCTCGGTGTGCAGATACCGGCTAAGCCACCCGCTTGGCCGCTTGCCCATCGTCCGCTCGATCGACTCCCAGCCCTTGCGGATGAAATCCCGCTCCTTCTCCTCATCCATCCAGAACTGGTGCGCCCAGCGCCAGCCGTGGCAGCAGACCTCGTCGCCCCGCGCCGCGATCCTGGCCGCCAGCTCAGGCGCCCGTTCCAGCGCCAGGGCCGCCGCCGTCCACGTCGCTTCGATCCGGTGCTCGTCCAGCAGTTTCAGGATGCGCGGCGCACCGGCCTTGATACCATACTGGTAGTTCGACTCATTGCCGTGCATCCGCATCGGCCGCTTGGGCACGGCGGACAGCTCGTCGACCGGCTCCGGCCCCTTGTCGCCGTCCCGGATGTTTTGCTCGGCCCCCTCCTCGACATTGACGACGATAGACAGGGCCAGGCGGTGGCCGCCGGGCCAGGTAAATTCAGCGGGTGCCGGCATGGAATCCTCTTGCAGCGGACGAAATGATCGATTGATATAACTTTATACTTTTTAGTGAGCAGGTGCGACATGGTCATCGGTGAAATAGAGGTGCTGCGCTGGCTGCACATCCTGGCCATGGTCTACTGGCTGGGCGGCGAATGGGGCGTGTTCCAAACCTCCTACAATGTGGTTAACCCCAAACTGGCCCTCGATGAGCGTCGGCGCCACATGGAGACAGCCTATCGCATCGACATCCTCGCGCGCACCGGCATCATCCTGTTGCTGCCCCTCGGCATCCACATGGGCACGCTCTTCGGCTTCGTGCCCTGGGACCGGGTCTGGCTCATCCCGATGTGGATCGGCTTCATCGCCTGGCTGTCCCTGACCTGGGCCGCCTTCCTTAAGCGTGAGACTGACGCGGGCCTTCTCCTGACGCGGATCGACGAGTCGCTGCGTTATGTCCTGATTCCGGCGCTTCTGCTGGTGGGCATCTCCTCGTTCCTGGGGTACGGCCCCCTGGCTGTGGGCGAAGGCACGCTCTGGTATCCGGCCAAGATCATCGTCTACGGCCTGATGCTGGTCATCGGCCTTGGCCTGCGCTTCATCATGCGGGCGTGGACCGTGCGCTTCCGTCGCCTGGCGGCCGGCCCTGACCCCCGGGAGGAAGCCGCCCTGAAGCGCGAAATCGCCATCGGCCGGGGTCTGGCCTATGTCTACTGGATCGGCATCGCCTCGGTCGCCTTCCTCGGGGCAGTCAAGCCGTTCTGAGGTCAGTGCGGCTCCTCGCCACCCGAGACGTTCAGGCTCTCGGCCGTGATGTATTTCGCCTCGTCCGAGCACAGGAAGGCCACCGCGTCGGCCGTGTCCTGCGGCAGGCCAGGCCGGCGCATCGGGATCCGGTTCGCCATCGCCTCCAGATAGGCCTCGACCGACGCCGCCCCCACGACCTTGGCGAAATACTCGTTCTGCCAGGCCCCAAGGCCGGTCGTGACATGGTTGGGACAGACGTTGTTCAGGGTGATCCCGTGCGGTCCCAGTTCGATCGCCGCCGAGCGGGTCAGGCCGACCAGGCCGTGCTTGGAGGCCGTATAGGCCTGGGCGTGGGGAAACCCGGACTTGGCGGCCTGGGAGGCGATATTGACGATCCGCCCGCCCCGACCCTGGCGGATCATCACCTCGGCCGCCGCCTGGATGCCCCAGAAACAGCCCGACAGATTGACGTCGATCACCGCGCGCCAGTCTTCGGGCGTGACCTCCATCAGGGGCTTCATGATGTAGCCGATGCCGGCGTTGTTGACCCAGATGTCGAGCCCTCCATGGACCTCAACCGCATGGGCCGCCAGCGCCCGAACCTGGACCGGGTCACGCACGTCGCACACGCAGGTGGAGGCGTTCGCCAGTTCTCCGGCGATGGCCGCCATCTCCCCTGTCGCGCCGATCATGGCCCCCGGTGTCGTCGCATCCCTCGAGGCACCGATGTCCGAGACGACCACAGCCGCCCCCTCTGCCGCCAGGGTCATGGCGATGGCCTCGCCCAGGCCATTTCTACGGCCCGAGCCTGTGACTACCGCCACCTTGCCTTCGAAGCGGCGCATCAGAGGGATCGGGTGACGAGGAAGGTCACATCGACCATCGACTGGAATTCTCCGGCGATCTTCTGCACCTCCGGCGTAGAGACCTCCGCGAAGAATTGCTCCATGTCATTTATATCGATCGTCTCCACATAGTCATATGGTGGCGCGGCGTCGGAGCCCAGCAGGCCCTCGACCTTCGCCACCTGGAAATCGTCGACCGAGCCCAGGGCCCGGACGGCGGGAATGTCGGTGGACCGGGCCCAGGCCTCATAGGCTGCGGGGTCCTGACCCAGCTTCAGATTGAACAGGGCGAAGATGCGGGTCGTGGCCATGGTGGATTTCCTGATGCGGCGAAAAGAGTGTCTCGACGTGAAATGATATAATCCTATATCATTTAAACTCGGCAAGCCCGGAGGTTGAAGATGGACGGTTCTCCCGATCTCAAGAACGCAGGCCCGGCCCAGACCTATTCCGGTCCGCCGGACTATCGCGTGGTCGGCCGCCATGGCGTTTTCCCCGAGACGACCCATGACGAGATCGCCCGGCTGAATTTTCTCGCCCACATGAACCGCCATCTCGCGACCCGGGTGATGCCTGCGGTCAAGACAGCCTGGGAGCGCCGAGCCGGTCCAGCCTTTGAGACGCGAGAGGGCCGGCCACCGAAGGACCGGCACGAGGTCCGCAAGGCGCTACTAAACGACCCCTATTATCAGGCATGGTCGGCCCTGCGCCGCGCCACGATGGAACAGCGCCAGCAGGCGGGCCGCTGGACGGCCCTGCGCCAGGCTGAGACCCTGGCCGCCAAGGTCGAGGCCCTGACCGCGTCCGGAGACCGGCTGGAGCTGGATCCGACCCTGCCGATCCCCCGTTACGTCTCGGCGGTCGATCATCACTGCATGCCGGGAAGCTACCACCGCGAGGTCTTCCCCGGAGACGTGTCGGGCGCGGCCAACTACGACAGCGGCATCTTCGCCACGACCGGCGGGGCGCTCGGCCGGTTCTCGGACGGAGGCGGCCATGCCGTGGTCAATTGGGTGAAGCGCAACCTGCCCGACTTCAGACCCCGTCACATTCTCGATATAGGTGCCAACCTCGGACAGAACGTCCTGCCGATCGCCCAGGCCTTCCCCGACGCCGAGGTCATCGCCCTTGACGTCGGCGCACCGATGCTGCGCTACGGGGCCGCCCGCGCCCGGTCGCTGGGGGTGGACAATGTCCGCTTCATCCAGGGCGACGGCTCGAACCTGTCGCGCTGGCCCGACGGTCATTTCGACTGGGTCCAGACCACAATGACCCTGCATGAGCTGTCGCTGACCTCGATGAAGGCCATCTTCCGCGAGATCCACCGCGTCCTGGCCCCCGGCGGCATCGTCCTGCATGTGGAACAGCCGCAATACGGACCCGACATGCCCCTTTTCGAACAGGCGATGCGCGACTGGGACGCCTTCTACAACAACGAGCCCTTCTGGAGCACGATGCACGAACTGGACATCGACGGCTTCATGATCGAGGCGGGCTTCGACCGGGCGAACCTGATCCATGGCGGCGTTACCGCCGTCGTTGACCGGGACGTCTTCCCCGACGCCGCCGACGACGAGGGCGAGGACTATGGGCGCAAAGCCGCCTGGCATGTCATCGGAGCCCGCAAATGAGCATCGACCTCGCTCTCGCACTGTCGTCCGCCAAGCCGGCCGGCAAGCGCCCCTATTTCATGGACCCCCCGCTCGAGCGGGTGCTGAACATCCTGATGACGACAGTTCAGGAACTGGCGGTCACTCGCGAACGGCTCGACACCCTGGAGCGGCTGCTCGAGGCGAAAGAGGTCGTCGAGCGGGCCGGGATCGAAGCCTTTGCGCCGACCCCGGACCAGGCGGCGGAGCGCGGTCTGTGGATGCAGGAATATCTCAACCGGGTCCTGCGCACCGTGCAGCAGGAGGCCGAGGCGATTCAGACCCGCGACGAACTGGCGTCAGAGGAGGTCGCCTTCGAGGTGTCCCGGCTCGACGCCTGATGCCGGTCTCGGCCCTGATCCGGTCGGCGGTCTTCTGTTCCGACCTCGACCGCTCCACCGCCTTCTACCGCGCACTCGGTCTCGACGCGGTCTATTACGAGGGCGACCTCGATCCGGAGTCCTCAAAGGGCGCGCTGCAGGTCCCGGCGGGCTCGACCTTGCGCTGCCGGATCCTCAAGCGCGGCGCAGACGCAGCCAACTTCGGCATGGTCGGTCTTTTTGAACTCACGCCCCTGCCCCAGCCCCTGCCGACCCCCGCCGGCCCACCCCGTCTGGGCGAGACCGCTCTGGTCTTCTTCGCCCAGCCCTTCATGGAAGTGCTGACCGCCGCCCGCGAGGCCGGTGCGACCTGGTCGCCCGACCCCATCACCTTCACTATGCCGCATCGCAGCCAGCTGGAGGTCTGCCTGCGCGACCCCGACGGCGTACTGATCAACCTGATCGACCGCGACCAGGCTGAGCAGTTCCGGACGTCAGCCGTCTAATCCTCTCCCATCGGAATAGGTGCGGCTACCGAGCCGCCGCACGCTCCGCGTCGAACACCTTGCGGAAATACGTCCAGCTCGTCTCATTGGGGCGAGCATCGTCGCCCGGAGGCGGTGTGTCATAGATCGGATAGTTGGCCGCGATCTCGTCCCTGAGCACCGCCGGCAGGTCCGCGATCCCGTTGGCCATCGTCTGGCCGACCGCGTTGAACACCAGCCCGCCGGGCCGTCCGCCCATCCGCATCCAAGGCAACCAGGGCGAAATGCGCACCCAGGCGATGGCCGGATCAGCCCTCGGCCGCGACCCGTCGATCAGGTCGGCTTCCTGCATCGAGAAATCGAAGATCTCCATCGCGTGATACTGGTTGCCGACGTATTCCTGATA
Source organism: Caulobacteraceae bacterium (assembly GCA_947501315.1). GTDB lineage: Bacteria > Pseudomonadota > Alphaproteobacteria > Caulobacterales > Caulobacteraceae > Brevundimonas. The sequence goes on from CANMXH010000005.1 coordinate 23,373, forward strand.
GTCGCCGCCGAGCGGGTTCACATAGAACAGCGGCGCCTCGAAGTTCAGAAACACCTTGCCCTGGCTGACCCGGCCGCTGAACCTGAACGGCGTGCCATCGGCGTTCCTTTCATAGGTCGGACGCGAGTTTACCGGGTCGTTGGCGACATGGATCACCTCGACCTCCTGATCCGTCACCGGATTGGTCCAGCGGCGCAGGATCTCATTCGTGCGCGGGTCGAGGTAGAGCATCAACTCACGCGAGACGAGCCGGTAGCCGGTCCCCCGAACGGGGTCCATCACCGTCACGCACTGTCGCACATTCATCCCCTCGACGTTGAAGATGTGCCGGTCCGGCTCGCCCGGCGAGCGGGCGAAGACACGCCCCGACCAGTGATAGACCACCGCCTCCCCGTCTACGGTCGAGCACTGGACCTTGCGGTTCGCGGCGATGGCGCCGGCGGGTGTCGAAAGGTCGATGGTCTGGGCCTCCGCGGTCACGGGAATCACGACGGCGGCCAGCGCGGCCATGGCGGTCAATGTACGGATCATCTCTTCCTCCGGTGAAACATTCAGGAAATTCTGGGGGCCTCGATGGCCCAGACTCGGCAATCGGCGACGCCTTCGCGGGCCTTCTTGACCTCGGCGTATTCGGGGCTGGTCCAGAAGGCGTTTAGCGTCGCCATGTCCGGCCATTCGCTGATGACCGCCGACGCGCCTTCGCCCCAGTGGCCTTCCAGCAGCGAAATGCCGGGTCCGCGCAACACATACCGCCCGCCAAACCGGGCCAGGAGCGCGCCGGCCGGCTTGCCGTAGCCCTCGATGAAGGCCTCCCGGTCGACGATCTTGGCCAGGACGATCATATAGGCCGCCACGCAGAACTCCCCTTGCTTCCGCCACCCTAGCGCGGTCAAATGATATAAATCTATACCATTTCGAACAGCCCTTGGAATCGGGACGTCATGGAACTCCTCCGCGCCGCCACCCTGACCGTCCCGGATCCCGCGGCGACGGCCGCCCGCTATGGCGAATGGCTCGACTATTCGGTTGTGGAGCGCGGCGTCGTGCCGCACGATCTGGCCGTCGCCTGGGGGTGCCCGGCCTCGGCCGGCCGGACCTTCGTTGTTTGCCGACCAGCCTCCGGCGCCGATGTCTTCATCCGCTTCGTCCAGGGCGATCCGCCGGCTGACTACCGGCCCCTGCGCACCTTCGGCTGGGCCGCGATCGAGATCTGCACCCGGGACACGATCGCCGTGAACGCGCGTATGGAGCGTTCCCCCTTCGAGATCATCGGCCCTCCGCGCGAGCTGGACGGCATGCCCGCCATCTTCCCCATGCAGGTGAAGGGTCCGGATCAGGAGATCGTCTACCTGACCCAGATCCGCCAAAACCTGCCCGCCTACGACCTGCCTCGCGCGGATGCCCTGATCGACAAGCTGTTCATCCTGGTCCTGGCCTGCTCGGACATGCAGGCCTCGCTGGACTGGTTTGAGACCGTGTTGAAGCTGTCACCCGGCCGATCGATGGACATCGTCTACACCATGATCGCCAAGGCGTTCGACCTGCCCATGGAGGACAAGCACACCATCGCAACCATGATCCACGGACGCGACTGCTTCCTGGAACTGGACCAGTATCCAGCCGCCGCAACCCCTCGCCCGGCCGAGCCCGGTGCCCTTCCGCCCGGGATCGCCATGACCACCTTCCGCCACCCCGACTTCGACGCCCTCTCCGGCTGGATCAAGCCGCCGACGATCCGTCAGGGGGTGGTCTATGGCGGCAAGCGCGCCGGAACCCTGCGTGCACCGGACGGCGTACTGGTCGAGGTGGTCGAGGCATGACCGATACCGCCCGCGAGGTCGTCCTCGCCCGCCCCGCACTGTCGATGCCGACCGCAGCCGACTTCACCGTTGTCGTCCGCGATGCCGTGCCGCCCGAGGGTGACGGATGGTTGAAGGTCCGCCCGCTATACCTGTCGATCGACCCCTACATGGGTGCCCGCATCCGGGGTCGGCATATGGGCGAGCCCGCCCCCGCCCCCGGTGAAAGCCTGCCCGGCTTCTGCGTCGCGGAGGTCGAGGAAAGCCGCGATCCTGACTTTGCCCCCGGTGACCACGTCGTCGTCGAGGCCGGCTGGACCGACCGGGCCTGGGTTCGCTCCGATAGCGCCCGCAAGGTCTCGACCGACATCGCGCCTTCCCTGCATCTCAGCGTCCTCGGCATGCCCGGCCTGACCGCCTGGGCGGGCATGACCCAGTTGGCCAAGGCGGAGGCCGGCGATGTTCTGACCGTCAATGCGGCGGCCGGCACCGTCGGCGGGGTCGCCGGACAGATTGCCCGGAACCTGGGAGGCCGGGCTGTCGGCATCGCCGGTGGACCGGAAAAATGCGCCCTGGTCACCGACCGCTACGGTTTCGACGCCTGCGTCGATTACCGCGGTGATGACTGGGAGACGAACCTGGCCGCCGCCGTCGGCGAAGGCTCCACCATCCATTTCGAGAACGTCGGGGCAGGCCAGCTGGCGGTCGGCATCCGCCTGCTGAAGCTCTACGGCCGCGTCGTCCTGTGCGGCCTCGCCGACCATTATCACGCCGACGCCGGCCCGGCCGTCACAGCCATCGGCCCCCTGGTGGGCAAGCGGGCGGCCGTCTTCGGCCTCGTCGTCTACGACTTCTACACCCGCTGGGCCGAGTGGACGGCGCTCGCCGAGCCCTGGGTCAAGGCCGGCCGCCTGACGATCGCCGAGGATGTCGGCGGGGGCCTCGACAGCGCCGGACGACAGATCGAGCGCCTCATGCGCGGTGAGAATCTCGGCAAGACCCTTGTGAAGATCGCCTGATGGTGCGCACCGGCGGCGAGCGCGGGTTTGTCACCGTCGATGGCCGCCGCGTCCTTGTCCGTCGCTTCGGCACCGGCCCGGCCGTCATGGTCATCCACGGCTCGCCCCAGTCGTCTCGCGCCGTCGAGGCCGTCTGCCAGGCCATCGCCGCCCGTGGCCTGACCGCCATCGCCCCCGACACGCCCGGTGCTGGCCGATCCGACCCACTCCACCTCAACCATCCCGACAGCGCGGACTACGCGCGCGCGCTCCACCGCCTGGTCGAGACCCTCGGCCTCTCCCGTGTCGGCCTCTATGGTTTCCACACCGGTGCCGCGACGGTCGCCACCTTCGCCGCCATGTTCCCGAAAACCACCGCCGCCACGGTCTGCGACGGTCTTCCGGCCTGGACCGAGGTTGAACGCTCCGAATGCCTCGCCGACTATCTCCCGCCGTTCGAGCCGGCCTGGGATGGCTCCCACATGGCCTGGCTGTGGACCCGTATGGAGGCCCAGACGGTCTTCTTCCCGTGGTTTTCGACCGACCCGGCCGCCCGGATGGCGATGGCCGTCCCGTCCTCCAAGCACATCCACGCCAACGCCATGGATCTGCTGGCCACCGGCGACGCCTATCGCCCCGTATACCGCGCCGCCTTCACCTTCCGCGCGGAGGCCGTCGTCGAGCGCTTGCCCCCTTCCACCCTGATCGCTGCCAGTGCCGCCGACATCCTCGCCGCTCATTTCAAGCGGCCTGCCCTCGCCGGGCGCGGCCAGACGTTCGTCGATGCCCCGACGCTCCACGCAGTCGCCGCCGATCACCTCGCGGACCACCCGGGCACGCCCGCGCCCGATCACATCGGCGCTTGCTTCATCAACCTGGGTGACGAACGGCTGGCCGTGCACCGCGTGTCCGATGGCCCAGGCCGTCCCCTGGTCCTGCTCCACGACTCGGGCGGCTCAACAGCCGACCTGGCCCCGGTGCCGGGCCGTCCTGTTGTTACCCTCGACCTCCCCGGCCATGGCGATTCCGCCGAGGGCTGGTGCGGTGACATCGACTGGCTTCAGATGACCCGCGCCGCGCTCGGCCACCTCGGTCTCGGGGACGCCGAGATTACCGGAGTCGGCGCAGGCTCGGTCCTGGCTCATGCCCTCTCGCCTATAGCCTCGCCGATGGCCGGCCGTACGCTCGGCCTGCCCGGCACTGCTCCGTCACTGACGCCGGAATGGGACGGCGCCCACCTCGTCCGCGCTTTCCGCATCGCCGCCTGGGAACAGTGGTTCGACCCCTGGCATCGCCGCGATCCTGACCATACGGTCCATCGGCCGGCCGAACTCGCCGCGGTCCACGACCGCGCGGTGTCCCTGCTCAAGGCGCACAGCCGCTGGACCGCGTTCGAGGCCTGGGCGAGGGCCCGGATCAACTAGGCCGCGAAATCAGGATCGCTGGTCCGCTCCGCCGCCGCGGTCGCTTCGGCCCGGTCCGGCCCGAACTGCCGATATTTGCCGAGTAACAGCAGCAGCGCCGCCCCGGCCACCAGCCCCACGGTCGAGTACAGCAGGATGCTGCCATACCCCCCGGTCCGGTCGAAGAACTGCCCGAACACCACCGGCCCGATCCCGGCCCCGAGAGCGAAGAACCCATACAGTGCCCCGTAGATGCCGCCATAGCTCTTCAGCCCGAAGTATCGCGCCACCATGAAGGCCATCAGATCGTATTCAACGCCGGCTGCAAAACCGATCAGCACGATGGACAGCCCCGCGATCATCGGGTCGGTCGTCCCCTGGGCCAGCAGCCAGCACGCCACAGCGGGTGCGCTAAGCAGGACGAACGCCACCCCCGGTGCCCAGAACCGGTCGATCAGCCAGCCCCCCACCAGCCGCCCGCCAATGACCGACAGCCCGATCAGCGACGCCAGGGTGACGATCTGCTCTGGCCCGAAACCGTTGGAGCGCAGGATGTTCTCGATGTTCGGTATCGGCCCTCCGACCGCAAAACTGATCGGCACGAAGGCTACCGCCAGGATCCAGAACCGCCAGTCGCCCAACGCCTTGCCGAAGCTCATGCCCGGCGTCAAAGCCTTGCGCTCGGCGTCCGCCACGCGCCGCTCGGCTGCCGTGATCGACCGCGCGCCCACGTCGTGGAACAGGAAGAATGCGATCGGCAGGGCGATCAGCAACGGCAGCGCCGCCACCCCCAGATAGGCCGCACGCCAGCCGAACTCCTCGACCAGCCAGGCGGTGTAGGGCTTGCACGCAAACCCGAACAGGCCGGTCCCCACCAGCGACAGCCCCAACGCCAGCCCCTTTCGCACATCGAACCGGTTGTTCACCGCACGCGTCCAGGTCACCGGCAGTGTCCCCGCCCCGACGAAGGCCATCACCCCCCAGGTCAGGTAGAACAGCCGGATGTCTCCGTTCCCGAAGGCGAACGCGGCATAGGCCAGGCCGAACAGGAACAGCGACGCCAGAGCCACCATCCGCACCCCGATCCGGTCGGCGATCAGCCCGACGGCCGGACTGGCCACCAGCACCGCGAAGGTCATGATCGGCAGGCCACCCAGAATCTCCGCAAAGCCCCAGCCGAACTCCTTGGCCAGTTCCGGCGCCAGTATTCCGATGGTGTAGAACGGCAGTGGGGACAGCCCCAGGCCGATGCCCAGCATGGCCGAGGTGACCACCGGCCAACCGTCGCGGAACTCGCCGTATCCGCCCTTTGCCGTATGCGCTTGCATGGCCGCCCCGATGAGTTGGTATAAGCCTATATCATTTGGCTTTGGAATCCCCGTCGATGCAAGCGCCGATCTTGGACACGCCTCCCCACGTTGAGAAGGACGCGACGCCGGTCTTCCTGTTCGTGTGCAAGGACGGGCCGACCGCGCCAGCAGCCCGAGTCGCCCACCTCACCGGTCACCTCGCCCACGTAGAGGCCAACTGGCGCCGCTATATCGTCGCCGGGCCGATGCGGCGGCCGGGCGAGACCGCCATCTGCGGCTCCTATTTCCTGCTGCGAGCCACCGACGTCGACGAGGCCTGGTCGATCATGCGCGGGGACCCCTACGTCACTTCCGACCTCTATGCCGAGATCGAGGTCACCGACGTCATCCCCTCCATCGGCTTGTGGGTCGAGGGAAAGATCTGGGCCGACCCGGCCTCGATCGCCCACCGCGCCAACGGCGACTGAGCGCGCTGACAGGTTAACCGCGCCAAGTCGAAAAGCCGCCCGCCGATCAGGGGGCCGAACTTGATGGTCCAACACCGGATCGTCTCGTAGCTAACCTCGATCCCCCGCTGCGCCAGCAGCTCCTGGACGTCCCGAAAACCGAGGCTGAACCGGAAGTACAGCCATACGGCGTGGCGGATCACCTCGGCCGGAAATCGGTGGCGCCCAAACGAAATCAGCTTCACGAAACATCATCCCCGTCAGCGGTTTAGGCTGGCCTAAGTGGAGACAAGTTAGCGTTGACCTGCCAGCACCGCCACG